>NZ_AUIU01000017.1 GCF_000423865.1 Thermodesulfovibrio thiophilus DSM 17215 | reverse complement strand
TCATAAATTTTTAACGGAAACAATCCCATATCAGTCATTAAAGGACAATGTCCCTGCAATCCAAGCATATTGGGTATATTCGGTCCATGAATATCAATATCAAGAAGTCCAACCTGATAACCTTTTTGTGAAAGACCAACTGCAATGTTTGTTGATACTGTGCTCTTTCCTACCCCACCTTTGCCTGAAAGAATAAGAATTTTTTTCTTAATGCCTGAAACAGTTGCTTTCAATGAAATATCCTTTTTAATTTCCTGCCTTTCATTGCACTCACAGCTGTTCTTATCCTCAGTCATTACCTTCCTCCATAAGTTTTTTTATTGCTTCAGTTACTTTGCCCTCAAAATCAAATATTGATACTCCTGCTTTTTTTAATACCATCTCGGCATTTGATCCAACTCTTCCTGTTATAACTTTTTTCGCTCCCTTTTGAACAACAAATTGGGCAGCCTGGATTCCTGCTCCACCTATTGCCTCTTTCCATGAATTTTCCAAAGCTTCATACTGCATTGTCTCAGTGTCGTAAATTATAAAATATTTACATCTACCAAATCTTGAGTCAATCTGAGAGTTTAAATCTTTTCCTTCTGAAGTAATACATATTTTCATTTTGTTCTTCTCCTATTTATTTCTTCTGCAACTTTCTCCAGCTGAACATGGAGGACTGTCACATCTTTCAGTCCTTCCACAGCAAGTTTTTCCTCCTTTAGATAGGCTTTCAGTCGATATATTGACCGAAGAAAAGATTTTTTGAATATTCTTGCTTCCGCAATATTTGCAGACAATTTCGTAATTTTTTTGCATTAGGCCAACAAGATACTCACTTATTTTTCCACAACTAAGACATTTATATTCATAAATTGGCATAAAAATCCTTCCCTCATGCTCTTACCATGGGAGTTCCACATTTTGGGCAACGTTCTTTAAGACATGGAATTCCTCTTTTATGAGATATTTTTGTGCCACATTTTGGGCAAATACATTCACCCTCTTGTCCTGCTCCTTGCCCACTTTTTCTTCCAGGACCAGAAGTAGATCCTTTTCTTCCTCCTGCTCTTCCATATCCTTGTGGCATTTCTTCTCCTTTAAAAATTAATGATTACAACCTTCGTGCGTATGTTCACCATGATCACAAAGGCTTTCACCACCCTTTAAACCGCCCTTTATAAATTTATCAAGAATTTCATCCACTTTTCCTGTAACTCCAACTATTACCATTATTCCTGAACTTTGAAGATTTGCTATAGCATTTGGTCCCGCTCCACCTGCAATAACATGAGTCACGTTTTGTTTTCTTAAAAACATGGGAACCTGTCCTGGCTGATGTGCTTTAAACCCTGGATTTTCAACAAAACTTTTGCTTATAACTTTTCCGTCTTCGATATCCGCAATTGTAAAACCCGGACATCTTCCAAAATGTTGAGCAATAAATCCATTTTCTGTTGCTATGGCAACTTTCATTTTTACCTCCCTCAATAATTTTCAACCAAAGGCAAAGCCTCCGGTTCTTACTCTGCTTTTTTCTTTTCCAATTCTTTTAATTGAGTTTCAACAGCGTCAAGTTCTCTTCTAAGAATTTCTGCTTCCTGTTGCAGAGCTTCCGTTTCTTCAGTAGAACCTCCTCTGAAAAAGCGCATCCTTGAGAACCATCTCGATCTAAACCTTCCTCCCCATCCTCCAAACCCACCAAAGCATCTCCATCCTCTCATTCTTCTAACTCCTCTGCCACCTGAGGGATTCATATATCCTGAGACTTCAAATCCCGCACATCTACCTAAACCTCTACCACTCATTGGACCTTGTCCTAACGGACCTGTCTTGTCTCCTCCTGGCATATTTATCACCTCCTGCTGGTTATTCTAATTTTATAATAATGAAAATCATTCTCATTTGTAAAGAACTAATTTTGCTAATGAGATTTTTAAATAATTGACTCAGATAATAATAAAAAACTATAGTACATGATCTTGAACAAAGGAGGATTATTATGAATAAAATTGCTTTATTTGCATTTCGTGGTGAATCTATGTGTTTTATTCACGTACTTTTAAATGCGATTCAGATGAATGAAAAAGGAATGGAAGTTAAAATTGTTTTAGAGGGAGAAGCTACAAAACTTGTGCCAGAATTAATTTCTGAACAAAGCTTTCTCAATAATTTTTTTAAAAAAGCATGGAACAATAATTTGATTGCTGGTATCTGTAAAGCCTGTGCGCAAAAAATGGGCACTCTAGATTCTGCTTTAAGTTATGGCTTCAATATTCTTGAAGATATATCTGGACATGCAGGAATGTCTCAATTCATAGAAAAGGACTATAAAGTAATAACTTTGTAGAAGAATTTTTAATTTTCTTAATTTCTTAATGATTACCATACAGACTGCTGTCTTTTTTAAGCATATCAATATTTTAAGCTAAATTCTGTTTCTGGCAAAAACCGGAAGCCCTTATTAAAGTCTGTCATCCTGAACTATCAGGATGCTCGGTGTCTATGATATAGAGAGGACGTCACTTGTTTTAAAAAATATAGTTTTATTCAAAAAGTTTTTTATCAAAATAATATTTTTTTAAACAGGATCTTATATAATAACGTTATTTTAGAATAAATCTGACAGGAAGAATGGCTTTGCAGGCTACTGCTTTACCATCTTTTATAGCAGGGTAAAATTTTGATTTTTTTACGGCATCTATAGCTGATTCTGTAAAACCATATGGAGCCTTTTCAATAACTTCAATATCTATAAGCTTACCATGTTCATTTATTATAAGTCTAAGAACTACTCTTCCTTCCTTTCCAAGCCTTCTTGCAATTTTAGGGTAAACCGGGGTTTCTCTGTAGATAAACTGAGGTCCGTTAACTGCGCCAAAGGTAGTATCTATAATCCTGTTATCACTGCGACTTTGATTATCACTTTCGATTCTTAATGACCTTTCTGATGTTCTTGATATTACAGGAGAGGACGAAACAGCGCAGCATGTTTCTTTGATGGATTTAGTATTAGATTTTATTGATTCTGAAGGTTCTGCATTAATTTCTTTAGCATCTGTTGTGTTGTTTGATTTCTGTTGTATTTGTGTATAATAATTTTTCTGTTTTTTTTGCAAACTTTTTGTTATATTCAAATTTTCTCTAACAGGAGTAGAAAATTCGGTTACAATAAAAACTTCAATTTTACTGTTGTCCTTGACACGATAAGCAAAACTTAACAATGCAATAAAAAATAAAATATGTAGAAATATTGAAAACAAAATAAAGAATTGAATTTTATGCATATATATCCTGATCATTTTCAAAAAATAAGCCATGAAAGCAAATTATTTTACCTTCATGGCTTTATAACCTATCCTTCAGGATAAGTTTATAAATTAGTTTATAGATTTTAAAAAATATATAAATTCTTAGTCAAATAAACTTCAACTATACACGCTAAGGTTTAAATTCATATATATTAAATTTTCTCTTTAATAGCCAAATATTTAATTTCATGAGAGGTATAAAAATTGAAAATCACAATATCAATGGTATCAGCCTATAAAAGTTTGCTTAATTCTGCAAGAGGCTCAAGCTTGATATTGAAGATTTTACAACTATTTATTACAAAATTATATTCGATTAAAGCATCTTAATCTTTCCTCATTTTTGAATTGAAAAGATAGACAATTTTTATCTCTGGAAAAAATGCAAATAGGAACTTCAGGTTATCCTAAAATTACCGATAGGTTAGCAGAAACCCTCGTCACTTGTGACAGGGAAAAGTCAGAAATTTTCTTCCATTGATTTCAACAATTTTAACATCAATCTCATAAACATCCTTAACAAGCGAAGGCTCAATAATACTCGAATCTCCTGCACGGTAAATCTCACCATTTTTCATAAAAACGAAATAATCGGCAAACTGAATGCCAAGGTTAAGGTCATGAAGAACAATTATGGTTGCAAGATTTAAGCTTTTTGTTACTCTCTGTAAAATGTTGAGTATCTCAATCTGATTTTTGGGGTCAAGATGGTTTACAGGCTCATCAAGCAAAAGCACCTCTGGTTGCTGTGCAAGCGCTCTTGCAATAAGAACTTTCTGAGCCTCTCCTCCGCTTAATTCATTAATTTTTCTGAAAGCAAATTTGGAAAGACCTAAATCATGAATAATTTTTTCAATAAGTTCTAAATCTCTCTTAGTTGGTTCAAAGGAAATGTGAGGCTTTCTTCCAAGAAGGATCGTATCAAAGACTGTGCTGTAAGGCACTGAATTGGAACGTTGTGGCAGATAGGCAACTTTTTTTGCAATCTCCTTAGCTGAGTGTTTTTTTATATATTCACCATTTATACAAATTGTTCCTTTTTTTGGTTTTATAATTCCGTCAATTGTTTTTAGAAGCGTTGATTTTCCTGAGCCATTGGGTCCTAAAACAGCATAGACAATCCCTTTGGTGAACTCAATATTCAAACCTTTTAGGACATCTATATCTCCGTATCCTGAAAAGAGTTCTTTAATCCTAAGCATCTAAAATCTTCTCCTTCTTATCAGTAGATAAAAGAACATGGGTGCGCCTGCAAAGGAGGTTATTATGCCAACAGGCAAAACAGTAGGGGAGATAACTGTCCTTGCGATCAGATCAGAAATGGAAAGCAGTAAAGCTCCAAAAAGGGCTGAATAGAGAATGAGAAATCTGTGGTCATTTCCAGCTAAGAGTCTTACAATATGAGGTGAAACTAATCCCACAAAACCAATTATCCCGAGAAAGGCTGTGCATACGGAGACGATAAAGGCACTCAGCAACATGCCTGAAACCCTTAAAAATTTAATGTTCACTCCAAGACTTCTTGCAGTTTCATCTCCCCAAAGCAGTGCATTAAAGTTCCATCTTTGAAGGAAAAAATAAATAAAACAGGGGATAAAGGCAAGAAACATCAGTCTTACTTCCATCCATCCAGCCTTTCCCATGTCTCCAAATGTCCAAAAAACAGTGGCTGCAACCTGAAAATCATTGGCAAAATACTGTAGAAACATAGTAGCAGAGCTAAAAAGACTGCTCAGTCCCACTCCTGCAAGAATTATTGTTTCGGGAGTTATATTTTTCAGAAAAGAGAGAAAAAGTATGAGAACAACAGTCAGGATAGCACCAATAAAAGCTGAAACCACAACTAGATAACTTTTAAAAACTATTACTGCCTCTGTTCCAAAGGAGTGTGATTGTCCTGCACCAAAAACAATTATAGCAAAGGCTGCTCCAAAGGCCGCTCCTTGAGATACTCCCAGAGTAAAAGGTGAAGCCAGTGGGTTTTTGAGCACATTTTGCATCACAGCACCTGCAACTCCTAATGAAGCACCTGCAAGAATTGCTCCTAAGGTTCTTGTAATTCTTATGTTCCAGATGATATAGGAGTTTTCAGTGTTGTTAAAGATAGCCCTAAAAACTTCGATTAGAGGAAGATTCATTGAACCAGTTGAAACCGAAATAAGAGCCACTACCACAACTGAAATCAGCAAGAAAAATGCTAAAATAAGTTTGGCATGAAAGGCTTTGAGATACCTTTCTTTTATTGAAACTTCAGTGAACTGTAATTTCTGACTCTTTGAATTCAACCTTTCCATATCCTCTGTATACGCTCTTTAAATCACCATAGACATCAATTCCAAGAAATTTTCTGAAGATTTCTTCTGCCTTCTTCTGAGGATTTATATCCCCAAACCTTTCAGGATATATGACCTTTCCAATAAAATATGCATTGGCAATTAGAATCTCCAGATTTGTCCTATAAAAATTATAAGGAAAAACAGTATAAACCCTTCCTTCTCTTAGAGCTTTAAGTTTTTTATAAAACTCTTTGTTTTTCAAATAATCATCGTTTACCAAAGAGAATCCACCAGTATCAATGAAGATGTAGTCAGGATTCCATACAAGAAGTTTCTCTCTGTCAATAAAAATGTGGCCCTTTTTTCTTGTATCATCAACCACATTTTTCACGTTAAGCCATCGAAGAGGTGGATAGTCTGCTTCAGAGCTTGTAATTCCGTGTGCACCTCTTGCGCTTATCGCTCCTATATAGACTGAAGGCTTGTTAGAGTTTTTTGTTTTCCTTTCAATTTCAGCTATGCATTGATTTATATATCTGTTTAACTCCTCTGCTCTTTTTTCTTTCTGAAGAATTTTACCAAGAAAATTAAAGGTGTTCTGTATATCCTCTATTCTGAATCCTTCTGTTCTTGCATACTGAATTACAACCACAGGTATTCCTGTTCTGCTCTGAATTAGTTGAGCATTGTCAACCTCAAAAGTAATAACAAGATCAGGATTTACTGCAATGAGCTTTTCAAAGTCAGGAAGCTTTCCCGGTCCGCCTTCTCCTACTGAAGGAATAGTATGCACCCTGTCCTTTATAGCAAGCCAGTATGCTTTTCCAGTTGCTATATTGCCTTTCATTATTCTATGCTTTTCTACTCCTTCAATGCCTGCTACTCTGTCAAAGGCTTGAAGATAGACTATGTATCTAAGAGATGCTGAGAGTGCAACTACTTTTTCAACTTTCTTTGGGATTGTAACTTTCCTTCCAGCCATGTCAGTAATTGTAATTATCTCCTTAGCATAGACAGAAGAAAGAAGCAAAAAGGTAAAAATCATTGAAAGCAGAGCTTTCTTCATTATATCCTCCTCCTATTATCTTTAATTCAAATTTATATATCTCTTCTATTTCAATAGTAAGAATTGAATTAAGGGATTTTTCTGAAGAAAACAATTCTTTCTTAGTTACTATACCATTCGCATTCAGTATATTATGTATCTTGTTCTTCAATGTTGTTCTAAGTTTATAAAACTTAGATCTCGTCCCTATAAGACTTGTTAATTGTGCCTGTTTGTTACTCTTAACTCTAAATGTGGACATTAGTTCTTTATTTAAATATTTTGCGATTATCTCTGTATCATGTTCATCTATTTTCTTTGCTGAATTGGATATGATCTTAAATTGGATGGAGTTTATCACTATCACTTTTTTAACAACTTCCTCCTTCTCTTGTCATTCTTCGCTCCGTTCAGAAGGACTATATGCCTGTTTTTCATAGGGCTTATATTCAATGTAAGGCTTTATATCGAGCACAGGAGTTCCATCCAACATATCAATTCTTCGTACTTTGATTACATTATCGAAAATATCAACTACTTCAAGCACTGAAAGCCCTATTGGATTTGGTCTGTGCGGTGAACAGATACTGAAGACTCCTCTTTGTTCATTAATATGAGCTGGTTTCTGATTAAGCTTATCATATGTAAATGGGGGTGATTTATGGAAATAAAAAATAACAACAATTTTATCTCCTGCTTTTATACCTTTCAATCCGTCGTTATACTCAGGATTAATAATAATCTGTCCTTCAATATCTGAAATTGTCCAGTGTCGTGGTAAACTCTCTGCCTTTGCTCTTACATATCCTATGGGATTAAATCTGTATTCTTCCATATTTTTTCTGAAACCTCCTCAATTTCATTAAAAATAGATGTTTTCTGTGGTATTTTACCTTCAATGGAGGAGCTATAAATCTCCGGTGAAAAGTGTATTATCCCTGAAATGTGAATTTCCTTTTTCTGAAGATTCTGTTTAAGTTTATCCTCAAATTCTAATGGCACTTTATTTAAAAGAAAATACACCTTTTTATCCATCTTTTGGGCAAGCAAGAGAGCTTTCTCTGCTACCTCAATGGAGTCAAGATAGGGTTCAGCAACTGCTATAACCGTGTCTATTCCTTTTTCAATTCCTCTTCCAAAATGTTCAACTCCTGCTTCTGTATCGACAATAATTATTTCTGTGTTTTTTAACTCAATCTTATCAAGAAACTCTCTGATTACCACTCCCATGGGACATGCACATCCCTCCATAGGTTCCTTGATTTTCCCAATACTAACCAGAAACATTCTGTCATCTTTTATGATAAATTCATCCGGAATGTCATCAATACTGAAAATCTTTCTTTCAATTAAACTCATTTTAAGCTCTTTTTCTCCTGACTGAAATCTTTTGATAATACTTTGCTGAACTGTTTTCTTCCCGCCTAAAAAATCCATAAACGCTGAAGGTGGACTGTCAAAACCAAAGAGTTTATAAAGTGTCTGATTGCTTTCATCTGAATCTATAACGAGAACTCTGTTACCTCTTTTTACCAAAGCCTTTGTAAGTCCATACACTACAAAACTCTTACCAACACCACCTTTACCTACTACAGCAACTTTCTTCATATTCTTACCCCCCTAAAAAGTAAAAGATATTGAGCCTTTAACTGTAAATGGAGCACCTACATAATAGGTAGTTCCAGATACAGCATTGTCCATTGCATTGATTACAGAAACATACTTTTTGTCAAAGATGTTATCTAACTCTATGGAAGCTTTTAATGTCTTGAGTGTCCCTATTTTTTCTTTGATGTAGCTAAGTTTTAAGTCAAAAACTTGATAAGAGGCTACTTTTTCTTTATGTTCTACATTTCCGTATCTTTTCCCTATATATCTCAGTTGAGGAATAATCTCAAAATCTTTGTATTTAATTATTAATCCTGATGTAGCTGACCATCTTGGCACATCCACTACCTGTTTGCCGTCTGTTGAAAAGGTTTGGCCCTGATAGGTAATATCACCGTCATAGGTTAAGTGATTGTAAGTGGGATTAAGATAAAAGGTTAACCCATTTGAGAGAAAGACATTCATAGGAAGCTCCAAACCATATCCTTTTGCTTTTCCTAGGTTCTGCTGATAGTTTACAGATTTTCCGCTATCTAAAACTCTTGGATCTGAAACAGTGGTAAGAAGATTTTTGTGTTTTGAGAGAAATAAAGTGGGAGTTATCTCTATAATATCTTTGATAATTCTTACTCCAAAATCCACATTATAAGAACGTTCTATGTTATAGCCCTCAAATAGATCATTAAGAGTTATTCCTGCAGCCTGAAAATTTGGTCTTAAACGATTGTAAAGGCTTAAAAGAGGCATATAAGCATAAGGTCTTATGAAGTTTTTCCCATAACTTATGTAAACTTCAACGCTATCATCAAAACTGTAAGATAATCCTGCTGTTGGAAGCCAGATATCGTAGATTCTGCTTTTTCTATCAAGATCCGGTGCCCTTACTAAAGTAGGAATTCCGCCAGGATACTCAGTTACATAACCCTTGCTTTCTGAGTCTTTAAACTTAAAATACTTAATACCCATCTGCCAGTTAATTTTCTCAATGGTTCCAGCAATCTTTAAGTATGGGCTATTAATATAGTTAGTTTCTGTAGTGGTGAAAACTCCATACCCCCGATAGGTTAGATTTGCTTCGTTATTTATCCAGTAGTTTTCAGTATATATATTCATGTCTGCTGATTCGTAGTGGTAGCCTAATGAAGCTTTTATATTACCAAGTTCAAAGGCTATTTCAGAGATTAACCCCTTTCTTTCTATATCTCTTATTCTTTCCTGCACTCCGGGCTTTCCTTGAATACTTTCTGAACCATCTTTTATTTTGGCGTCTTCTTTTGATATGTAAGGTTTAAAGATGAGCTTGATAGAGTCACTAACTTTGACATTTATAAATCCATAGAAATCCCTGTTTTTATGTCTTTCCCAGTTGTATTTGTAGTAAAGATAGTCATCCGCAGGCGTACCAGTAAATGATTTATTGAAGTCCAGTCGATAGAAATTATCTAAGTCTTTTATCTCCTTATAACTTAAAGATCGGTACTTATAGTGTTTTATTTCGTTAAAGTTTGCCCAAAGTTTAATTTCAATAGTTTCCCCAACTGGCTGAACAAATGTAAAGTTAAAGTTATTTCTCGGGCCAATGTCGCCAGGACCTTTCCACTTATCCTGTTCTGTGAAAGAATAAGAAAGAGACAGTCTTGTCTGAACAGAACCTATAGTGCCTGAATCAAGCCTGAGGAATGTTCTCTTATACTCAAAGGAACCTACAGATTGGGAAAGTTTTAAGCCGAATTTTTCATCTGCCCAGAGAGGTCTCAACTCAATGGCACCTCCGCGATTTCCAACTCCTACTCCGAGATCTCCAGGAACAGCACCTTTGTATAGTGATATACTTTCAAAGTTTTCAAGATCATAAATATAGGCTCGTGGACCCATTGGATTACCACCATAATTGGGAATCCCTTCGACTGTCATAGCCCCAAGATAGCCTCTTATGCCTCTAACTCTTATATTTGTCTGTTCTGTGGCAAGATTATTTGAATCAGGGCTTTCAAATACAACTCCGGGAAGAATGGAGATAGCTTCATAAATGTTTGTTTTGCCTCTTTCTCCTGAAAGTTCCAGCCCTTTTGTCGTTAGTTCTGTTCCCGTGTAAACTGTCTCACCTGTTTGTTTTGTAGGGGTCATAATTTTTTCTCCTGTTACAACAACTTCAGGTAATTTTGTATCATTCTGTTGCCCTGCTGGAGCAGAATCAAAACACAAAAAAACTAAAATAAAAACAATTAGATAAATCATCTCAACCCCTCAAAGATATTATTTAACTTGTACTCTCTTCAGAGAGGCTGAGACTTTTCATAAGTCTACTTCATAAAAAAAGCCGTGGCTGGGAGTACTCTCCCTTCCACGGCCTTCATGGCTTGAAGCTGACTTTTCCCCGTCACAAGTGACGAGGCTTTCTTCTACTAAGCTAAAGGTAATCCTTCTTGGATTAGCAAATTAAAGCATAAAAACAAACTTTTTGTCAACTCTACAGATGTGCTACAAAATTAATTTTTTAACTCAGCTTTCCTTAAAAAAAACACTTCGAGTATTTTAAATTTTTTCAGCAATTTTTTTAATTTCAACATTAAATTTAGACTCAAATGATATATTTTTGTTTATGTGATAGCTATGCCCATTTTTTACAGTTTTAATATTTTTTAATTTTTCAATCAAGGAAACCTCTGATATAGATCATTACACCTTTCAATTAAAATATTATTTCTGGATTTTCCCTTCAAGATTCAACTACCACTATGAAACCATCATATTTTAAATATTTTTTCAATCCTAAATTAAAAAGCCTTTTCCCTAGCAGAACAGATAGTTATAATAGCAAATAGAATAATATAGGTGAGCTTTCAACAGAGGTATAAAGTTTATAAATTCATTTTATTATAAAAATTTAGCTTTTTTCTATTAATGATTTACATTTATCACAGATTCCCCAAAACTGTATATCCGAACGCTCAATGGTAAACTTACATTTTGCATATAAAATATCTTTCAACTCTTTAAGAGGATTCTGCTGTTTTTCATGGTCTATTTCATAATCAATAATTTTTCCACAAATGCGACAGATAAGATGATAATGTTCTACTTTTTCTTTTCCCTTAATGAATTCATAACGAGATCTGCCATCTT
Organism: Thermodesulfovibrio thiophilus DSM 17215; assembly: GCF_000423865.1. NCBI lineage: Bacteria > Pseudomonadati > Nitrospirota > Thermodesulfovibrionia > Thermodesulfovibrionales > Thermodesulfovibrionaceae > Thermodesulfovibrio > Thermodesulfovibrio thiophilus. The sequence goes on along the minus strand of NZ_AUIU01000017.1, from coordinate 76,166 downwards.
TAAAATCATACTTTCTTATAATTCCCATCTCTGTGAGGAGTTCTAATGTTCTATAAACTGTAGCAAGCCCTATACCTGGTAAGAGCTTTTTTACTTCAAGAAATATTTCCTCAGCACTTAAATGCCCATTCTTTGATGATAGAACTTCAATTATGGCTTGCCTTGTCTGAGTCCATTTTAAGCCAAACTCTCTAAATCTACCTCTACAACCACATCCTTGTCCAAAAGGCATAAAAACTCCTTTTGAGAAATATTTTCATTATAGCCAAGAAAAGTTTTTTTAGCAATTTATCAAAATTACGTTATTATATTTTTTTTAAAATAGTCTATTCACAAAGATAGCTCTCTCAAATTATTTAATTTCCAACCACTTGACAGTGAACGAAAGTTTACTCATAATCTTATTATACAGGATAACAGCTAAATGAAAAAATTGAAGCTGTTGACAGTTTTATCATACAAATAGAAGGATGTCGGGCTACTCAGAATTTAGCTACGCTTAATCAGTGGGAAGCAGAACGTGGTGATAGAAATCTGTATATTTTTGATGTTAGACAACCAGAAGAATATGCCAAGGGTCATTATCAAGGAGCACGTTTTGCTCAGGGTGTTCAATTAGTTCAGGCTACAGATGAATATGCTGCTGTGCGTAATGGCCGTATTGTTCTTCTTGATAATTATGAAGTTAGAGCCATAATGACAGCCTCATGGCTTAACCAGATGGGATATCCAAATGTCTATGTGTTAAAAGACGATTATACAAAACTTCCAATGACTCAGGATGTACATAATATTGTTAGTGATGTTTTAACTATTTCTTCTGAAAAAACATTGTCTGCTGAAGCGCTCAATGATTTATTAACTAAAGACAAATCAGCCATTGTAATTGATTTGAGCAACAGCAAAGAATATGCTGCTGGACATATACCAGGTGCATATTGGATTGTTAGAGGCAGACTGCCGCTTGCTAAAGATTTGATTGCATCGGCATCTCAGGTTGTATTAACAGCTTATGATGTTAGAATTGCAAAAAATTCTTTAAAGGATTTTAAAATGCTCTGGCCTAACAAAAAAGTTTACATATTAACAGGTGGAACTCAAACATGGAAAAATGCTGGTTTTGCTGTTGAGAAAGGACTAAATCGTGCTCTATGCAGTAATGATGATAACTGGTATAAACCTTATGAGGACGTTGGAGCTAATCCAAAAGCAATGCATGATTATTTAACATGGGAAGTTGGACTGGTTGAAAAAATAGAAAGAAGTGGTGAAGTTCACTTCGATGTTAAATGTCCAGCAAGGCAAACCAAGTAATTGATTTAAACAATTGCAACAAAGATAGATGTAGAAATAAAAAACCCCCGGAGTGGGTCTCCGGGGGTTTTTGTTGTTGTTAATAAAAGATATATTTTTTAAAATTTCCTTCTAAGAGTAATAGTTACAGTTTTTACTGGGTTTAATTTCGTCATCAACTCCACAGCACTTAACGTGTTTATAAATATCAGCTTCTTTGTTACCTTTAAAAACTCTTAATGCTTTTAACATTTTTGCCCCTCCGTTTGTTTTTAAAGTCTATTCCCCCGTTGTCAAAGACAGACAGGAGGAATAGAGAGATAAACTTTAATTTTTAATACTTTTAAATGACAGCTGTTTTACTTCTTCAATTGAAGTCAGCTCCCCATACTGTATGAGAAGTGAAAACAGCTTTTCAACTGCAATCTTTCTGGACTGTCTGGATATGAGAAATATGTAGGTAAATTCATTATTGATTGTTAATTTTTCTCCTTCTTTTTCTCTGATTCTTATAACTATATAACCCATGTTACCTCCTTAAATTTTATTATTGGCAAATAAGAATAGAAATATAATCTGACCAATCAGTATAATCGGGGCTATATTTGAGATATGATCCCATGCAAGCACTATGAATCCAAACAAACATATAAATAAAACAGCTATTAAATACATTGACCCCTCCATAACTAAATGAAAAGGGCAGGAGAACTCCTGCCCTTAAAGTTTGACAGTTTTTATAGCTTCTTAAGCAGCAGAATCACTTCGTTTGAAGTGGCAGGGTTTATGAACTCAAGGGCTTCTTTGAATCCCAGCCTTAAAAATATCATCATCGATGGCTTATTGCCCTTTATAACAGTGGCAGCCACAACAGGTGTTTTAATATGCTCAAGAGCATTTTTAACCAGATTAGTTCCGATTCCTCTGTTTCTGTAATTTTCAGCCACGTAGAGATATCTGATTTCAGTTTGAAACCATGAGGCTTTATAGATACCCACAACTCCTGTAAGCTGTCCATCTATAAAGCAGCCTGTACATTTAACCTTAGATGGCAGACTGTCTTTGTAGTGCTCTGCTGAGAGAAAGTTTAAACAGTCTTGTCTGCTTATCTCAGAAAGGTTCCACTTCATTGCCTCCTCCTTTGAATATCTGCCTGTTTCTTCGTTCGTCGTAATACGCCTGCAAACAGGCTTCAATATCGATTTTTGTTTCTACGTCGCTATCCGAAACTGTATAGTAGTCCTGCTCTAATATTGAGATTGCACGGTCAAGTTCCTCATTTGTCAGTTCGTAGGGAGCCTTATTGAAAATTTCATCTTCCGTAGTGCACTTATCCTCAAGACCTCCGGTATTTCCCCAGCATGGATTAAAAAGTGGCGATTGTTCTTTCTGTTTTTTATTCTTGCCGTTACCGTATCCGTACAGGTCATAGTAGCCGTATTCATCGTAGAATGAGTAAGATTTTTTCTTTTTCTTGCTGACAGTATCTCTATGAGGAATCTCATCGGTGTCTTTAATAACAGGTTTTCCATCTTTGAACCTGATTCTGTAAAGGTGATATGGTTTGACTTCAGAGTATTCGATCTGATCTGGTTCAACTCCCGCAATTTCGAGTGCCTTTTCAAACATGTTCTTTGTTGATGCGAAGAATATGTTGTCTCCATAAAAAAAGACATTAAGAGGCCTCTGAGAATTTCTCCACAGGTAAATGCCTTCATCATTCAACAGAGCAAATGCGAAGTCTCCGATGTCGCTAATCTCATATGTGGCATTCTTAATGGCATCTGTAATTTTCACTCCTTTTCTTAGCTGAGCGGTGATGCATCTTAGAAACAGTTCAGAGTCCACTTCCACTTTATCTGTGTTTGCACTGAACTTCTGTGCAACTTTCAGCATCCTACCGCCGAGCACTCCGTTGTGTATCAGAAAGTGCCATCTACCCCTGCACACCGATCCAAAAGGATGAGCGTTTCTATCTGTCTGTGGCCCTGATGTTTTAAGCCTCACATGCCCTATCAGGTGAGTTTTAGAGTCTCTGTTTCTGTTGAGAAAGTCTCCATAACCTCTGGCTATGAAATATAAACCCCTCAATCCTTTCTTCTTGATCATAAACTGGCCTTTCTTTTCATCGTATAAAACCAGTCCTGTGCCGTGAGGGTTGTTTCCCTCTTCGGCAAGGATGAGTCCTCTAATAATTTTTATGCATTCGCCGTTTAAATCCCCTGAAAAGCCGAATATTTTGCACATTTATAAATTCCTCCTGATTTTTATGGAATTGTTTAAAAAAGATAGGAAACGCAAAACGCTTTATCCATATTTAGAAATCAAAAATTTCAAAATTACGAAGCATGTGTGTAAGATATGTAGCCCTTGCAACAGCAATTGAATGAACACAGTGGTTGTAAATTCTGAATGTGCGGCAACTGCACGTGAGGGTTTCACTTTCAGAATCGTATCTCACCTGATAAGCTCCGCTTGAGTCAGAGGACAGTGACGGGAATCTGATCATTCCGTCTCTTGATTCTCTGATCAAGTGACATACTTCATCGTATGAAATGGATAATCTCCGTGATGGCGCCAATGAAGCGAGATTTCTCATATGGTTATCAGGTAGCCCCGAATTGCGATAAACAAGGCTTTCCATCCCAAACCTGTTTGTGAATACTTCATTAACCTTCGTTCTTATAAATGCTTTTATTTCGCCTAAAAATCCGTAATAATCGGGCATGTCTGGTTCTCTGTCTGATTCTGCTCTCTTGAAAGCATTGTATCTTGTGATTAAGAATTCTCTGCATTTTCTTATGATAGATATGGAGTTTTCAACGATGCCAAGCTTGTCAAGAACCTCTTCTATGGTTGGATTGTCGCTGAAGTGGGAATGCTTAAGTCCCTCTTTAACCTTCTGCATTAATTTTAAGCAGAAGATAACCCAGTATATCACCTTGTCAGAATTCATCGTTCCCTGATGAATGCGGAATTCAACAGTTTTATATTGGTTGAAAGCATTAACATTGAGAGCGCGGTAGCGGGTTACATTAATCTGTGAGTTAAACGGATCTATGATGCTACTCACAGTTTCAGGAGACTTCCTCAGCCAGCAGCAGTAGGTGTTGTTTCTTCTACTTTTAGACACCAGATAGTAAATTACAGGTTCAATCTTTGCCCACACAAGAGAAAGTCTTCTGAGGTCATCTCTTGAATAGTTCCATGCATCAACATGAACGTGAAACCCGCAGGAGCTGTTCACAATTCCTCCAATCTCTCTCCATATGGAGAGAACCTTTTTAATCTCATCGAAGCCCTCGCATCCAAAGAGCTTCGGAGATGTTAGCTCCATGGATTTATACTCCCTCTGCTCCTCAACTGACATATTTCTTCTTACTGACCCGTCATCTCCGACCTTCCAGGTTTTGTTCCGCATATCGTGTGAATACCCTGTTAAAATTGACCTGATGTTATTTTCCTGAAGTTTCCTATTGAACCCCTCACGATTTCTTATCAAACCTTCAAGTTCAACCCCAAAGGAATACAGAGGCAGAAGCTCATAAGAGGGATTAGACTTTATGAGACTTACAAATTCGTGATAGTTAACTCCCATCTTTTTAAGAAGGTCAGAAACTATCCAGTAAGCCTGCTCGGATGAAAGTTTGTCATTAATTGTTACTCCAAGCTTTTTAAGCAGAGTTTTCTGCCAGTCTGTGACTTTTTTAAATGAAGTGGAGGAGAATGTAAACTCTGATGTAAACTCTGTGGACCGAATGTGCTTACAGGTAATAACTCCGTTTTCTTCAACTGTTCCTCTCTGAAACAGAAAGCTCAGGCAGTCACAGAATGGAGTTTGATCGGTAAGCCTGTATATTCTGTACTCTCCGTTACAGTTTCCTGATTCAACTGTTCTTATCAGTTCTCTGTCTGGTTTCTGCTTTCTCTTTGGAGCCTTCTTAATGATCACTCCGCAGTTTGGACACTCGTAGGAATTCTCAGTGATTACGCCTCCACATACAGAACAGGCGCAGCTGGCAACATTGCCTGTCTGAGTTTCGGAATTTGAAATATTATCAACAACATCAATAACTTCATCGTTTAAAACATCAATATCAACAATACTTGCTGACATAGGCATAGTAAAGCCCTCCCATGATTTCAATAGAATTAAAAAACCCTGCGCAAATACCGTCAAAGACGGAAATTCGCGAGGCTAAAATGGCTTTAAATGTTAAAGACGAAATAAAACTTCAGTTGAAATTAAACGAGATAAAAGATGGAAGGATTTTAAATGAAGAAATTACCTTGACAGATACCTGTCAGAAGTGATTATAAATTTGCTTTTAGCATCAGGCTCTTCCATGCATACTGGCAGGAAATCGCACCAGCTGCACTGCATTCCAGGAATCTTGAAGAAATGCTCTTTCTCGATATCACGAAAAACCTTTAAAACCAGTTCTTCAAAGTTTTTGAAATCCTCCGCTGTTCGCTCTGAAAAGCAGTACTGGATTTCAGGAATTTTCTTTTTAATAAGAACGCCAAATCCAACCTTTGAAGGAGCCTTCTCGGTGACTGAAAGCACATAAGCATAGGCAGTTAACTGCAGATCCAGCTTTGCCTTGAATTCAGAGTATTTAGTGGTTGATGTTTTCCAGTCAAGCAGCAGTTCTCCACCCTCTCCGGTGAAATCAATGGTTGACCAGAATGGGACCCTGTTTGCAACTTCAATGTAGCGTGTTTTTTCAATGCTGGATGCTTCAACTGGAGTATCAGGATCTGACTGCCACTGTGAAAGCATTTTTTCTCCCTGTAAAAGCAGTGTTTCGTGATTATCTCCATTTGAAAACTCATACTCGGTTTCGGATTCTAAAATCCATATCCTCTTAAAAGTCTCCGCTGGATTTTCTCTTTCGATAAAATACTTTGCTATTGCAGCATGAACAGTTGTTCCAAATGCCAGAATGGCTTTTGGCGTTTTTTTACGTAATTTTTCAACATGAGACAGCTTGAATTTGAACGGACACAATAAATAGTCCTTTAACGACGATGCTGTTAAATACATAAAACACCTCCTGCTAAGTTTTATTTTTTTAAAGCAAATGAGTAAATTAATTGATTAAATAGTTAAAGTGGTTGATATTGCTTAATAGAAAATAAAGAGGTCAAATAGACACACATATATTGTTCATATAGGAGCATCTGTTTTAGATACTCTCGCTCTCCATATTGGAGAGTCGCATTCAAAAGAATGCGTGAAATATATAATTCAATATATCATCTGTTATTTCATCTGTCAAGTGGTAAAATTCAGTAGTCACCGCACGTTGAGACTATTTCAAGCCTCAACATGCGGCATTTGTTTTTAGATTCTCAAATCTCCGTTTCCTCTGTCGTATGCAATGTCCATCGTTTTATCGATTTTTGTGTCTGCATCCATTTCTCTGCGGGGCAGAAGCGCTTCTGGTGGAGTATAAGGCACTTCCGCTTTTTCGCAGATTTTCTGAGCCGCATTATTCAGCAATTTTATAGCTTCAAAGTACTCTTCAAGCAGTTCTGTCACATCATCAGGGTTGAACCTTAGAAGCAGCCCCTGCCTTAAAATCCTTATCCCTCTGTCTGCATCCTTTACAATGCGAAGCACTATCCTGCTGTCCGAAGTTCTAACACGCATTACCCATGAGTCTGCTTCTTTCGCAAGATTGACTTTCCTTTCCATAATTCTTTGATTCCTGCTTACAGGTTGATTTTGCTTGTCTGCCATTTTTAACCCTCCTTTCCTTTTTTTTAAAGCTCTCTTGTCAATGTTCTTTTTCTTTTGTCTTTCAAGTATGTCTGAAGCACTTTAATACCTGGAATTAGTACAAAAAACAAAGTTGTAAACACTACAAACCACGCTGAAATTAAAAAAACATTTCTAAACTCCATTATCCAGTTGTAAGCGCTGATGAGCAGGGCTGGATCAAGAGTAATTATCTTCCACTTCATAATTTTCAGAATCCAGCCTCCAACAACCTCAGGAGATAGCTTAAAGTAAATCCAGTGAAAAAAAATAAATAAAAACATTGCCTTTAAAAAACTACCACCATATAAACCACCCAGCAGAAAATTAATTATTATTCTTGTCATACGGCACTTACGAATGTAAAACTTCCCTACCTGACCAATAAAGAAAGCATATCCAATCGTAAATCCAATAGTAAGCAGAAAAGCATATATCTGGTCCACTACGCCTGGACTGTAAGAGCCAAAAATAGGAATCAGCTTCTCAAAAACTCCCATCATTACAGGAGTAAGAAGTCCCGTAAATAAACCAGATACCAGAGCAGCCTTAACTCCAACTTCTGCAAACAGAACTCTTTGTTTGGTGGTAAAATACCTCTCTGGCAAAGGCGATCCTTTTTCCTCGGTTGTATAGCAGTATTCTATTTCAGTAATTGCATCAAGAAGGTTTTTAACCTTTTCATTTTTGCCAGGTGCATATACACTGCCGTCACTGCCTCTTCCAGATGCTCTCTCACTCATTGCACAATCCCCATAATTCTAAATAATACCCAGCCATATCCAAATAATAAGGCTAGCGCAAAAAAAGCTAATCCTCTCGCCATATTCTCAATTCTTACCCAGAACCAAAAAGAAAAACCAAGACATATAAACCCCAGCATTCTTGCAAGCCAGCCGTTGAACATGGTTTCAAACAACCAGCGAAAGAATCTGAGATATGATTCTCCGCCAAAGTGTTTTAATGGATCAAATATGCTGAATATGTCCATATTAATATGGCAGAACTCTGGTAACCATATTTTTTAAGGAGCTGGAGGAGAAGAGTTATTAAAAATTTAATTACGGGGGAGCGCGTTTTTGACTCCCAGAAGAGGACTCATCCTTTGATGGTTGATATACCCCTCATCCATGCGGAAAACAATCTACGGATGAGAAGCCTCGTCTTTGGCAGCATTCCCCTTATTGGACAAGGTTGTTTGTTGTGAACAGGGAAGGTCAAGCCTTTTCTACTATCTCTATTTCTTCTTCTGATAAGTTATAAGGCATGCAACCCAAGTGATCTATTTGCTTTTCGTATTACTGTTCAAAGTTTTTTGTTCCATCTTTATCTGATCAAGAAGATTTATTATTTGTTTTGATACTTCTTCCATTTGTTCGTATATCTTTTCTGCTTTTTCTTTATCTCCGGCATTGTATGCTTCAACTGCTTCTTTAGCAAGAGCATGTATTTTTGCATGTGGCTCATCGATTAATTTAAAAGCAGGAATGCTTCCGCATGTCTTTATTCCTTTTTCAAAATACCATTTCCCAAATCTGCAGTTATGATGATCTGTGAGTTGTGATGGATCTAGCGATAAATTTCCATTTAAACATGCTGCTACTTTCCCTATAAATATTCTATGGTCTATCTTTGCCAGATCAAATATCATTTCATCTGTTTTAAAAGCAGTAACTGAATCTCTCATTTCTTCAGAAATTTTCAAAAGATTATCAACCTGATGCATTACATCACCAGCCATGCCCTCAAGTTCTTTTGATATTGCAGATGACTTTTCAATATTTCTCACAACTTCTTCAGAGACTGAGGACTGTTCTTCTACTGCTGTCGCTATCTGTGTTATCTGATCTTTAACATGGTTAACGGATTGTACTATATGGTTTAATGACTCTCCAAGTTGTTTTATCTCGTCTGTAACTTTTGTAACTTCATTAGATGCATAAGTCATTGATTCTGTTGTCTGAGTTATTTCTTGTTGAATTGCATTTATTTTACCTGATATATTAACCGTAGCTTTTATTGTCTTTTCTGCAAGTTTTCTTACTTCATCAGCTACCACTGCAAAACCACGACCCTGTTCTCCTGCACGAGCTGCCTCAATAGCCGCATTTAATGCAAGCAGGTTTGTTTGATCAGCTATGTCTTTTATCACTGTTACAATATCTCCTATTTCAGAAGCTCGATTATTCAGCTTTTCTATCATACTGGCCAGTTCTTCAGTTGAAGCATGAACTCTATTTGCTGATTGTATCGCATTGTCTGATACTTCTTTCCCCTGAGATGCTGTTTTCATAGCATCTTCAGCTGTTTCTGATGCTGATGCCGCATTTCTTGCAATATCTGTTATTGTCTGGCTCATCTCCTCAGCAGCGGTTGCAATCTGATGTGCATGATTTGACTGATTCTGGGTTGCTTTTGCAGTTTTATGTGCCATGTGTTGCAGTACATCAACTGAAGAAATGACGTTAACCGATGAATCAAGAACACCATTTATTGTTTTTTTAATTGATGTAACCATCTTTTCCATTGCACAGGAAAGAGCATGTATTTCATCACCCTTTGAACCTAATTGAACTTTTATATTGAGATTCCCTTTTGAAATATCCTCTACTGCTTCTGTAAGCTTCTTAAGTGGTATCGCAACTTTTTTCTTATTTATTATCCAGATAAATGCAAGCATAATAACATTAAGTGCAAAAATAACTGTTTGTATTGTTTTAAGCATAGTTACTTTTGTTTCGGATATTTCTGTAAATATATTGGTTGCTTGATCAGAAAGTTTTATCAGTTTTTCACTCTCCTGAAGAAGCTCAGGGAAAACTGTTTTATCATTTTCTGCTTTTTTGATTAATTCCTGATATTTTTGCCATGAAGCTTCAACTTCTTTCATTTTTGATATAACTTTTGAATCTGTTGCTTTTGGCAGGTTAAAATCTTTATCGCCATTTATCAAGCCCTTTATTATTTTGTCAAGTCTCTCTGTGTATCCCTGAATTTCTTCATCAGTATCTATTCCAAGATGCTTTGCAAATACATACTTAGCAAGCCTTTGAGATATCGCTCTCTGTCTGCCTGAATAATTAATAATTTCACTATCATTTGCCATTTTTTTCAACTGGTAAAAAACTGATGCTGTACTGACTACTGAAAAACTTAATAACACTATAACTATGATTTTTAGCATAGTGCTAATTTTCATAAATTAGCCCCTCCTGGTTTTTTAACCAAATTAACGTAAACAATATTATAAAATATATATTACTTTTATACAACTGCATTTTATCGGGTTTTGTTATGCTTTTCACCCTATATAGTTACCTTAACTTTTGCTTTATTCCCCTTCAGGAGGCAGGTTTGTTAAATTCTGTAGTATCCATTTGGGTTCATCCACCATCAAATAGATGTATCTTGCAGAGTAAAGTTCTTTTCCGCTGTCTCCCTGATATGGGAGCATCATAACCCGCACTATTTTAGGCTGTGCTATAACAGGGGTTTTTGGCTCTCTTAAGAGATTAGCAAGCTTACTAAATAACGCATCTTTGTATTCTTCCTCTAATGGAGAATATACGGCTTCTTTAGGCTGTGTTGCTTTTTCTTCAAGCTTAAGCACCTTGCTTTCTTCATAAGCCTGTTTTATTGGTACACACTTTCCTTTTTCATTCATAGGACATGTAAAATCATCTTCATAGGGGTTCATCGCAGAAGCACACCCTAAAGCAAATACTCCCAGCATAAAAACTCCTTTTTTAATAAATCTGGTTATCTTCCAGGTCTCCATAGATTTGCTTTCCTCCTGTATAAATTTTCTTCTTCGTTTATAACTTCTTCTTCTTTAATGTCTTCTACAGCACTTTCCTTGACTGCTTCGTCCTTTTGTGTTTCTGTTTTTTTAATAACCTGCTGTGGCTTATCTAATCTGCTTCCACAAAACCTGCATAAAACAGCTCCTTTTTTAATTTTTTCTTTGCAGTAAGGACATTCAATTAAATCCTCTTCATCTGGCTTCCCTGATTTTGCCTGTGTCTGCTGTATTATGCTTACAAGCATTTCTGGCTTTGGAACCCACTTTGCATAAGTAACGCCCGCTTCGGCTGCGGACTGGATAGATACATTACCAAACCCTAAAATCATTCCAATTGGTGTTTTCTGATACCCCACGTTATTAATCTTATCAAGTGGTGTTTCTTTGGTGTTTACCACAAATACGCCCCATTCATCGATAAATCTCTTGTTTGTAACTACCCAGATATTATTCTTTCTTAGTAGATAGAAATAAAACAGTGTAAGTATCCCTAAGGGAATGCCTATCAGTAACCCGCTTATAGCATACCCTGCAAATCCAACTGCCATAGAAGCAATAAGCCCTACAAAATACACTACCCAATGCTGTCTTGCAAAATAAATTACTTTTTCATCAGGATGAAGTGCTGTCTTCACTGAGAACCTCCTTGAGGGGCCATTTTCTGAAGATTTGCAGCCTGAGTATCCATCCACTGAAATGCCTCTTCAGCAAGTTTTAATGTGTTTTTGAAATTCACATGTTCTTTTGGCTGATTTGGGAGAGGAAACATTTTCTCCATAATGAATTCAGTACTGTATGGATTATAAGTTTGCGTGATAAAAATCAAATATGCCCAGCTTCTATACTCATCCATTGTCATTGGGATACCACGGAAATCATTAAATATTTTAAGCCATTCTGCATCATATTTAGGGTCCTTCGCTTTTTCAAGGAGAAAACCTCCCTTTAACTGAAAACAGACTTTATTGTATTTCTGACATATTTCTTTGTATTTTTTGTCTATTTTCCCCACATTATTAACATCAATAACTGCCAAATTCTTTTTCTTGTTTTTTGGTATGTATGAGTCTTCTAACATGAAAAAATATACATCCTTTAGTTTATCAACACGCCAGTCAATTAGCACGGAAAGTACTGAACTGTAAAGCAGATGACTGGGGAATGGCTGTCCTGGTTTAAACCCTCCATTATGTACACAAAGATAGTTTTCATTTAAAGAGGATACCCCAAAAATTGGTAAGAGCACGAAATACTTTGCCTGTTCTACAGGAGGATTTGTATCTATAATAAAGCTTGCAATTTTACCTGCTTCAGAGAAGTTCTGAATTCCAGCTTTCTCTTTTACTTTGTTTAAGTAATCCTGATTTTCCTCCACATTCTTTTTTGAATACTCTACATTGCAATCTCTCGTAAAAACAAACTCTTCAGCATGTAAATACCCTGTAATTAAGAATATGAATGTAACCATCATTAGAATTACTCTTCCTAAATCCTTCATCTTTACCCCCTATTTTTGTTTTTACTATTTTACTCTATTAAGGTCATACTCTTTAATTTCAAGTTCTACCCCTTCTGAAACAACAAGGGTCACTGTTCTGGTTGCCTGTATCTCTATTACAGGGATTGTCTGCCTTGCAAGCTCAAGGTAAAATTTCTGAAGCTCATTTGCTGCCTGCTGTACTGCTCCACCTATTGCTGCCTGTGCTATATCCCCTGACTTTAATGTTGATACAGTTCCATCACCGGAGGTGCTGTAATCATAAGCCTGAACACCTGCAACATTTCCAAGTCCGCTGAATAATCCTGCAATTAAGCTTCTTGCAAGAAGACTTCCCATCTTGGATACAACTCTTCCTCTTAATCCAATTTTTCCATCATTGTCAACTACAAATCCCTTTATTTTCTGATCTATCACCGCATTGCCTTTTCTGTCTATACAGGATATTGTAACCAGTCTTAGATGTGCCCTTTCATCAGCAAGGGATCCAAGTCCTTCTGCTATCACAAAGCACCCCTTCAGGTTGGCTTTAACACTGTTTGGAAGCACTGCGGGAGCTTTTATTCTAAACAGAGTTGGCACTGGATTTCCTTCTCCTTTACTGATCGCTGGAGCGTCCAATCCTGAAAGAAGGGTCGCCTCCATAAAAGAAGTCGGTAAATAGTAGGTCTTTTTTTTTGTATCTTTTGAAGTATCTGTTTTTTTCTCTATTGTTTGAGATACTCTTCCTATCCCCCCGATTACTTCTTCTTTGGGTGGTTCAGGCAGTTTTCCTACAGCTGTATTTCCCCCTGGAATGCCCTGCATTTCAGGGATTTTACCTGTGGTGCCCTGCTGTGGAGGCGGAGGGACAGGAGGTAAAGGAGGCTGAGGAGATTTAGCTGCTTTTTCTTTTTCTTCTTTTTCTTTTTTAAGAGCTTCAAGTTCTTTATCTTTTTCTACCTGCATTTTCTTTATCTCATCAAGTTGCTTTTGCATTTCAGCATATCTTTGTTGAGCTTCTGTTATCTGTGTTTTTTCAAGCACTCCTTTATCAAGGGTTATCTCTTTTATCTGCTCCTGCTTTTTAGAAGATGTGGTTTTCTGTTCCCCTGATCTTGTTGCTGCATACCCAAGCAAAGATATCACAATAACAGCAAGGCATACCCCTCCTATGATCATCTTCTTTTTTGTATCTGCTGGCAATGTGCTCCACTTTTCTTTAAATTTAGAAATGAATTCTTTCACTTTTAGCCCCCCTTATTCCCTGTACTTTTCAACAATAATCAGTCTGGCACTGTCTGCCCTGTAAAGACGGAGTTTATCAAGACTAACAGCAACCACATTTTTTGTAAGTTCTTTCTTAAGAAAATCCTTTTCAGTTACATCAACATACGGAATTTTTAAACTATCATTTACTGTGTTTGTTACTTTAAACACCCTGATCATTAATCCCTCTCCTTCTATTAAATACTGAGCCTGCTCTGTGATTAAAAGGTTGGGAATAATCTTGTATTCCTTTTTTATTGTGCTTACCTGTGCTTCAGGTGGAACCTGATCAGTAAAGAATGCCTTAACAAGCTCAAGCACCTTTTTTTCAAATGGCATTCCCTGATACTTCTCTACCACCTGCTTTATTTTGTCTCCCTTATCCTCAAGATAAACCGTTACTGAAGGGATTTTTAAAGGAAATGCTATAATGGAGTAAACTTTATCTCCACAGACAATATACAGATCAGCAGGTGTGCTTGAATAAACTTCTTTGCTTCCAAGTTTTCTTACAAGAAACTTTACAAAAGCATTCTTGCCTACCGCTTTTATCTGAACCCCTTTTTCTTCAGAATAAACCACATCTGTTATGTCAACAGGACAGGTAATTCTGTTTACATCACTTGCAGACATTTTAACAGCCGTTACAGCATCTGGAGAAACTATATAGCTTTTCCCCGGAATCTGAAATTCTCCCTCTAAAGAAGTGGGTAAAGAATCTGAAGATAAAGAAACAAGTTTTGAGGGGTCAACTCTCTTAGTAATTTGCTCTGCTGTCTCTGTATTTGGAATAGGGGGAATTTTAGGTATCTGAGGCGTAACTACTTCTTCCGCTGGTTTTCCAACTGGATTCTGAGGTAGTCCTCCTGGCAGTACAGCACCCTTTTGATTCGTATCTACACTGCTTGCAGGAACAATCTTTTTCTGTGGATCTGCTGGGCACAAAGCGGATACTCCTTTAACACCAGAGCATCCCTGTGGGTCTGGCTTATAAAGCATGCTTTTAATGATCCAGCCTTCCTGCCCTGATGGAGACTTAACCTTAACCCATCTCATTGAGGCATCCTCTTCTATCTGGGTAACTATAACTCCCTGCTTTAAAACTCCAACCTGAGGAGAGGTTGCAGAGGGGTCCTGCCTTAAAAATACACTTCCCTTTGTCTGCCATATCTGCTGAGACTGCTGTTGTTGAGCATAAACAGTTGTTATGGATGCAAAGAAAATTACCAGGAACAGTAAAAGTTTTTTCACTTAATTAACCCCCTCTTTATATTCTTTAATTTCAAGGATGCTGAAAAATCCGTTGTCAATTCTGTATCTGATAAGATACTGCCTTGATTCGTCTGTTATGAATTTTTTATCCTGTGTCCACTGATTCAATGTCCCTACTACTATCAAGGATTTATTTGCTCTGTCAACTTTTACTTTGGTTACATAAAACGCACTTGATACATTCCCGCTTTCAACTCTTCCTGCAAGTTCATAAAAAACATTTTTATACTGAGGAAAGCTTTGAGAATTAAACATCTTAAGCAGATCATTAAACTGAGCTCTTGCAGTTATTGGTGTGTAGTTAAGCCCTAATTGAACAATATATCTTGCCATTGCACTGAGGTATTCATCAGAAGCATCATTGCCTGCAATAAAGGTCTGGGTTGACACAGACGGAGGAACCAGCACAACTCTTTCGTTTTTGTAAACAAAGTATAAAACAAAGCTGTTGATACATAAGGCAAGGCACAACACAGTTGTTACAATCTTTAAAAGCCTAACTGTTAATGCTAAGTTTGCCTTTTCCTCAAGATACTTTTTTATCTCCATGCTTATTCACCCTCTCTGGTAACCATTTTGTTTTTTCTCCAGCTCTCTACCAGAAACATTATCGTATCTGACAGGCTTCTAAGTTCTATATTATCCCTTACGCATATTTCAGCTCTGACCTTCTTTAACTCATTAAGTGTATTCTGATTTACACTTACTGTTTTTCGTATTCTTTGCACTGTTTGTATACCCCCTTGTGTAAAAAAAATTATTCTTTAAACATTCTCTGAAAACTTTCAGGTGTGTTTTTAATGCTTATCAGTCCAATTCTATAAAGCATATGCCTTAATGCTCCTCTTGGATAGTTTTTCTTGATCTTCATGTAGACATAAGGAACAACAAAAAGCAAAATCCAGAACACATATCCAAACATCATCGCTAAAAACAAAAGTAGTACAACCATTGCTAGCTCATCAGCATCAAAAAACAATACCTGTATTGGTTTATGCAGATACTGTGGTATCCTGTATTTCACTTTTTTTAAAGCCTCCTTTTAGTGTTTAATTTTATATGCAGCTGAATAAAATCAAAACTTATCCAGCTGCATATTTTGCTTAAAACAACAAACCCAGTGTCCGTATCAAATCTGGAGCCTTGAGAAACATTGCACCACCTAAAATAGAGATAATCGCAGGAAACACCGCTCCAGTAAATAATCTCGTTGCTCCAAAAACCATTGCTCCTGCTCCTGCCACAAATCCAATAGGACCTTTAAGGATTTTTTCAATACCGATGTCATAGACATCATAAGCAAAAGTACCCGATGACGGCTCTTCAAATGCAAGAACTGCTACTGGTCCAACTACTGAAATTACAACTCCCGTAAGAAGCATTACAAATAACAGCCTTTTAGGAGAAACATCCATCTTATTCACCTCCTTTGTTTAAGACTTTTACCACTGCTTTTCTGTTAAGTTTCTTGTCTTTTGATGCATTGGTCTCTCCCATTCCAGCTTCCTTTTCAATATGAATTCCCTTTTTCTTTAAGTAGCCTGATACTGCATGTGCCCTTTTTTGAGATAAAACTCTGTTATACTTTTTGCTTCCTATGGTACAGGTGTACCCATAAACAGAAGCAGTACCGCCCTTTAATTCAGGAACAATTCTGTCAAGCTTTGCTTTCTGATCTTCGTTAAGCTTATAACTGTCAAAATTAAAGTAAACTGTTGATACAGTTTTACTTGAAACCTCTGGTTTTTTCTTTTCTAACACTGGTTCAACAGAGGAAGACAAGGAAGCTGGAGGAACCATTATAGAAAGTAAGGGTTTTTTAAATGTGTCCTCTCTGGGGGCAGGAATGGATTCTGGTCTTAGGGGACTAAAGGAATCCATTATTACAAAAGTATCTCTTTCTTCTGTAAGAGCCATTTGTTCAGCAGGCTTATAGTTCGTGTATGCTACCTCTAAAGCATAGGCACTACCTCCTGCTAGAAGGCAGAAGGTGGTTAATAAGATTAATAGCTTAATTAACTTTTTCAAAATTACCTCCTTTTTAAAAGCAGGTGGACTGGTAACCATATTTTTCAAGACATGTCAGTCAGTTTTGTCAAAAGGTGGAGTGATGGATTCAATATCAAGCAGTTTTCCCTCTTTCCGCTGCTCTAATTCGCCAGCTGACACTGAAAATGCCTCCTGAGCCTTGAGCGGAACATACAGAGCTCTATACGTTTCTCCATTTTTCATTCTGACTACAAAAGGCGCAGAAAAGTATTCATCCTTTATAAGAGATGTTTCCACGGCGTCCTTATGCTGTTTGATGAGGCTTAATACTGTGTATAAGTAATCTCTGCGTGCTTCTTCGTCTGCTTCAGCATAGAGCACTTCAAGCATTCCCTTTTCCTGCGCCATCTCTTTAAATACTATCCACATCAGCCTCGGCTGAACATATACAGTTGAACCAAAACTGCATGCTAACCATCTGCCTGAAATTAATTGGTTGACATATGGTTCGAGCTTTTTTAAGAATTCATCAACATTAAACCAGTAAAGCTCAAGCTTTTTAGGCGTTTCAACTTCTTTTGTATTACTTTTATCAGAAACAGATATGAAAATTTCGCTTGATGCCTCATGGCTATTCTGTTTTGCTGCCTTCGCGGGCTGGTATGAAAAAATTTCCGGGATTTCTTCATCCTCATTTGGTTTAGACTGTTTAAAAAAGTTTGATGAGGTTTGATGAGGCTGTAGGGTTTGATTGAAATGGGTGTTTGGTGATGGAGTTTGATAGGTTTGATTGGTTTGTTTGGGTTCATCATCAGACTCTGCATCTATCATGTCTGAAACCTCAGGGATGTTTGGTTCGGACTGTTTAAGCGTGTTTTCGTCTGCAGTAAGCATAACCTTTTTCTGCACTTCGCTTAACTCACGCCTGCGAGCTCTCTGATCCGCTTCCTTTAACACTTCGCCAAGTTGTTCTTTTGGTTTGATGTGATGGTCTCTTACTGCTTTTAAGATGTCTTCTGCATACACAAGCTCTTTAAAACTCTGTATGCTTTCAAACACTGTTACGCTTATAAAAGGATGATCTCCAAGCGCATAATACCTGGTTCTGTATTTTGGAATTTTCCCTAAATCATGTCCTAATGCAGCAATTATAGCCTGTGGAAGTATCGGTCCATATGGAGCTAATTTTATGATTTCTTCTGCAACATTTATCGTATGCTCAACAAGAGAAACCTGCGCAAGCATTTCATAGGTGTTTTTTGGAATTTTGCTTTCTGTCTCATTCTGTCCTGACACAACAGATGAAACACTACCTTCAGCATCAAGTAAGGTTAAAAGGTTTATTATTACCTTTCTGACAGCACCAGTGAAAAAGGGTTTGCCCTCTATGTGTTTCTTAAAGAAGTTCATTACAGTATCGTTAAAAAAGTGAATTTCTTCTGCGGTTTTATTTTCTTCGATTTGCATGTTGCGCCATAGCAATGAAAGTTCCTCAAGTCTAACAACAACTTGTTTGCTTTTCCCCCAAATGGAAGATAAATCTTCAAGGCTTACCTTTATTTCTTTCTGTTTTTTAGAGTTAGAAGTATTGTTAAAGGTTCTTATTACCCATATAAGCCAGAGAAAAACTAAAACTGCTGAGATGAATAATGCATCAGCTAATTTCATCAGCATACCTCATCAACAGGCTGAATCTCAGGCAACACTAATTGAACATAGGAATCCCTGACCGATATTGTCTTACCCTTAAACTGTCCATCATAACCAAACATGTAAAACTCTCTTGCCGCCAGATACAGAACATCCTCAGGTTTAACGAGATAATCTTCTGTTTCTTTAGCTATGATGCCCCCACCCAGAGATACTGCTGGAGAAAACCTGATGCCCATGCCAAAGTGTCTTGATACATACTGAGCCGTATCAGCGTCCGGGACTTTCATAAAAATCTTTGTGTTCGCATTATCAAGTATGGATCGACCAAAGTCTTTACCTACTTCCTGATATATCTGATTTACTGACTGATTAAAACCGTGCACCCACACACCTGCGCCGCCTGCCTTTGAAAGCAAATCCTCTATGCCTTTGTAAAGCACGTTCTGGGCTTCGTCTATGTATATAGCAAGTGGAGGATTTACATCCTTGCCTGAGGCAAATCTTCTTCCCACAAATGCTTTTACTGTGCTGATGATTACTTTGCCAAGCACTTTTGCCGCGTCCTCAGTCTGAAGCGCACCAAGATGCGCCACCATAATGACTGATTTGCCCTCTTCAAGCCTCTGAATTAATCTGTTTTCTTTTGCTTTGCCTACCAGCTTTCCTATATTTCCCGAGCAAATCTGCATTAACGCAACATGTAGAGATTCAGAAATTTTTTCGTAAAACTGCTGTGGCGAATTGATTACTTTCTGCATGTCTCTTGCAACTTCCTGCACAATGCCGACGGGATGGTCAAGCAGTTCTTCCACCTGTTTTAAGACATCCCTGGCTTCTGATGCATCTATCATCTGGAGTTCTTTGTAAAGTTTTGCAAGCTCTTCTCTGTCCATTCTGTCTTTTACTTCCATTAAACTTATTCTTAATGGTCTGCCTTCTGCTTTTGCCTTTAACAATAAAGCCCGCACAAGTATCATTGAAATTTTATAGGCTACCATATAGAAAAATTGTTCGCCTACAGGAACACCACTTGTAATATGCGCAACAAGCTCTTCAGGCATAAAGTAATAGGCAAGAGGGTCAAAAACTGCAGAATAATCTGGGAAAATAGGAGTAATAAAAATTAAATCCTCCTGTCTTCCCTCTTCAAAAGCAACCTGAATGATTTTTTTAAATAAAGCCCAGTCACCTTTAGGATCAATGACTATCGTAGAGAATCCTTTTCTTATATCCTGCTCAACCATTGCCTCCATAAGCCTCGTTTTCCCAACTCTTGTGGTTCCAAAGCACCAGCAGTGTCCCTTGCGGCGAGAGTCAGGTATAACCAGATCAATTTCTTCATCTTCAAGCTCACCTAATCTATGACCTGTGCCAACAAAGGTAAGCTTTTCTTTTTTTGCCTGTTCTATCAAACCAGCCGGTTTAATGCCTAAAACAGTCCTGAAAAACCATTGTAAAAAAGCTAAAGCCACGGCTTGCCCTCTTTGACGCTTCTATATTTAACGATAATGCCCTCGTTAAGCTCGCGAAATACTCTCTGTATTATCTCTTTTGGAATCTTTTGTTCGGTGTGTATTATAGTGTAAGCGCCCGCGATTCTTTTCACTGCTTTTACCTTTGTTGTTATCCCTATATCAAACAGAAAATTTTTTAGCATGACTTCTGGTAAGCTAATAGAATTTCTACTCAAAGTGATAATTACTCTTGGAACTTTTTCCTCAACTATGCCCCGCACGCTGGCAACGAAGAATGCTAAAATCTCTCCCTTCCAATACGTGCCTCTTTCTTTTGGAGTCTGATGCTCCGGAGAACACACCCCTATTAAAACCCTGCCTCCTTCTATCGCAGCGTGCGGGTTTAAAATCTTCACATAAAGCGTCTGTTTTATTATTCTTAAAATCTGTCCGCTCACGACTGTTCTCACAAGATGAACTGCTTCACGGTAAACCCTGTATGCGTGCAGACACAAAAATCGATACTGGAGAAACTTTTTTGCATGCCGTATGACCTTCTTTTTTATCTGTCCCGTTTTGACTTCTTTAGCCTGAGTGTCGTCAAACACAAGTATTCTGCATCTATCCCTTAAGTAAACATGAACGTCAAGCCCTAAACGCTCGCTCAGCGCATAGCTGAGGGCGAATTCAGCGTGTTCCACCGCTTCCTCGTAAGGTATCTCATACTGTTCCGAAAGGGATGTTACAGCATCAACTATCTGCCCCATGACTTCAACGTCTTTTGAGGACAACATTACGCTTCCCTTTGATGAGATTACATCCTTACTGAGATTTTTAGCTGTCTGAAGCATCTTATCAATAAGTAAGAATTCTGGTAACCATAGCTGGTAAGGGATTGAGGATACGCTGTTGATTAAGAAGTTTTTAAGAAAAATCAGAAGAAGAGTTACCCTCTGGATGCAAAAGCTATTTCACGGCTATTAGAATAAATTTTAAGGGCATTTTTGAGGGCAGGTTTGCCCTGTTTTGTGGGGATATTTTCAATCTGTCCAGTTTTTGGGGTCCATTATAGACTTTATTTATACACATCACCTCTCGGAGCAATATTGACCACTGCGATTATGCTATCTTCTTTTAGAATACTAAAAATAATTCGGTAATCGCCTACTTTCAGTCTATAAAATCCCTTTAATTGACCTGTCAATGGTTTTACAGAAAAATGTTCACGCGGATTGGTTAATAGGGACATCTCTGAAAGGGTTTCTTTTATACGTTGTTTTATATTATTATCGAGCCGTTTGAAATATTTTTCAGCTTTTGAGGAAACCTTAATCGTCCAGCTCAATCAGGTTTTTACCTCCACCGCCTTTAATCTCCTCAACTCCTGCCTTGCACTCTTCTAAAAAGCCTGGAATGGCAAGTAGTTCCATTGTTTCTCTGTGCCTTTCTATATATTCGTCAGTAAGTTCAGTAAATATATCCACAAGGGTCCTGTTCTCATAGCCGGCAATCGCCCTGATAATTCTAAGCCTGTCTTCAGGTAATCTTAAGGTTGTTGCTCCCTTTTTCATATTAAACACCTCCTTTTGATAAAAGATACCATGCAAGATATCAGAATGTCAAGATATTAAGATATTGAGGTATTAACAAGAGTATTCAGGATTAATTGCAATCATCCCGCTATATCTCCTGTGAACTACCCTGCCCATAAGGGCGGGGCTTCCTGGTTCGTACTTCCTGGTTCGTAGAGGTCTGTATCCAAACCTCTCCCCAGGCGTTACTTCCCGCAGTTTCTGCTGTAGATTTCATCAGGGAAAAATCGCCTTTCATCCCCTCCCTCACGGAAGGGGACTTCTCGGCGAGAAAGTTAAATTAAAACATTCCCGAAATTTGTGAAGCGAGCTTTTCTGCAATGACCTTTGCTGCTTCATCTTTGTTAATGTTTGTCTGTTCAGCAAGACATGCTACTTTGGTTCTGTATATCTGCCAGTTGTTGTTTATTTCCTGAGTTGTCTGTATTTTTGTCCCTGAACCCGATGCCACACTGGTTTCTATCTTGCCAGTAACTGGTTTGTCTGTTTTTTCATATATCTGGACATCAACCACTCCTCCATACTTTTCAACCTTGATTGCCTTTCCAAGCAGTGCTCCTCCAACGCTTCCACCCATAGCTCCAAGAATGGCAAGAGCAATGGATGTATCTCTTGACTGCCCCACAAGTGCTCCTGAACCAGCACCGATTAAGCCTCCTTCAATTGCCCCCTCTGTGGCTCCAGTGTTGTAGTAGTAGTCCATGTAAAGCAGGTTTGCCTGTATCATGTAGCCTGCCTGTTCAGGATCATCAACTATCTGATAACCTTTAGCCTGAAGTCTTGAAACTATTAGATTTTTAATTAATTCAGCACTTGCCTCTTGAAATTCAGATGTGTTTGTAACTGTTACAAAAACTGTTTTAAGCTTTGCTTTTTTGACTGGATCAAGGAAAATCGTGTCAGTCATCTTCACTTTTGTTTCCATGCTGGAGTGCTCAATGGCATTAATCATCTGAGCACAGCCAGAAAAACTGCTTACAAAAAAAACCGCAAGAACAAGAACTGCTACTGCCCTTAAAGCTTGATTGTTTCTCATGCAAATCCTCCTTTTTTGTTTTGTGTTTATTTATAAATGCATATTACCGGTAACCAGAACGGGCAAACGATTGAAATTTCACATATTACGACGGATCTGTAAAATCTTTATATGCAAATAAATCAGTTCAGATACGCTGTTTTTATGACAAAAATGTTGCAGCAATATTTCCATTCTGAGGGCTGGCTTCAAAAATCTCTTCTGATAAAACACATATAAGCCTGTTATCAGGGTTTGCAATGCCTTTAATAAAAGGATTTTCAAGAAAAGCATGTATAGCAAGAGTTTTATCAATTTGCTCTTGTTCAAGCAAAACCATTCCTACCACTTCATCAACCAGCACGCCGACATTATGTCCTTTGTTTATAATGATCATTTTTTTGCATTCTTCAGTGCCGCAAACATCGAGTCGTTTTTTTAAATCAATTACCATGAGAGCTTGATTTCTGAACTTTGTTATTCCTCTTATGTGTTCTGGCATATCAGGAATTGGTACTATGCTATCAGGGGCAGATGCAATCTCCTGTACGTATCCCACGGGGACTGCAAATAAGCTCCCTTCTAGCGTAAAACATAAATATTTTTCAGCCATTTACTGCCTCCCTTGCTCGGTCTGTTTGTAGTCCACCTGGATATAGTTTTTTATAGCGTTGTAAACCTTCCAGGCATACTTTATTCTTTTGGGATTGGATGTAGCATTGTAGCAGCCAATAGCCTTCCATGTGTTTCCGTGTTGCTTAATGCACTGGCTTAACACCCACGCTCCCACATGAACGTTGTAGCAAGGATCCCATATTTTCTTTGCATCGTAAAGTCCAAACTTTTTTAAAGCAGGTATCCACGCAGAGTTAATCTGCATTATTCCCATGTCATATGAACCATTTTTGTTTTTGTTTACAGCATAAGGGTTAAAGTTGCTTTCCACTTTTGCTATGCCCCATAAAACCAGAGGATTTACTTGATAGTATTCAGATGCTTTAATCATGCACTGCTCCACTGTACTACTAAAATTAGAGGCTTCAGCAAGACCTATTTGAGCAAAACAACATACTATGGTCAGGACAACAAACAAAATGTTTTTTATCACCTAAACCACCTCCATTAAATCTTCAAGGCTTCGAATAACTACTACCTCGTGTTTATTTTTTCTCATCTTTTCAATGAAAGCTTTTTGTAAATCTGAAAGCTTGCCTTTTTTGCTTTTACATTCTATACAGAGAACCCTGCCTTCTGGCAAAAAAGCTATTAAGTCAGGGGAGCCAGGACTTCCTGTTTTTATAGCCCTTGATTTACCGTTTTTATCCTTAATAAACAGCAATCCGGTGTTGTTTCTTATTACCTGAGCTCCCCTAATGGACAGGTACTCCATGCAGGATGAAACCAGCATGGCTTCTGGTTTTTTGACGCTTTTTCTTCTCTGTTTGCGGATGTTTTTGTCAAGCAAGCACAGCGGCATGGTAGATACCTCCAGTTTAGAATGGTTCCATGACGGTTTCCAGCTCAGGCGGTGTTGTGATTGTTCTTTCCTTTTTTGTATTAATGATCGATTTTATGCATTCTGCATCTTTTCCTTTCTTGCTTATGTCTGAAATCACTTTCCCCGCCTGATACTCTGTCAGTCCACTTGCTATGATCCTGTCAATTATGGAAAAATCAATTTCATAGAACTCTGCAAGCTTTCTGATGGCAGCCTGCTGCTGCTCGGTTGCCATCTTTGCCGTATCTTCTTGTTTATGTCTGCCTGAAGGATGTTTACTGACGGACTGAGAAGTCGTGACAGGTGGTGCTATAGCCTCTTCAGTTTCGTCATGCGTTTCAATTTCTGGTTCATCAACAGCAGGTTCTACCGGTTCAACATAAAGCATTTCTTCTTCCTCTGTCTCGTCAACCACTACTACTGCTCCTTCGTCAAACCTGGGGTTTACATCTTCAATGGGCGGAAGAGCTGTTTTGTTTGATTCAAGCAGAGCTCTGCTTAAATCCTGCCTCAGTTGCATGATGGTCTGAACATCAACATTTTCAAGGGTAATCTGGAGAGGATAGTGAATTTTTTTAACTCCGTTGTAAGCCACTTCCCTTGGCACTCTCTTGAGCTTCAGCATAACCATTGCAAATCTGCCAATTAGAGACTGAATGTATTCAAGTCCGCTGTTGATGTCAACAATGGAGTTATATGACCCGATATCTATCTGATAGACACCTCCCATACTTACCTTTGGCAGGATAACAAGCAGGTGAGCTCTTGCCATACACTCTCTATCTTTAAGTTCACAGGAACATGGCCTCTGTTCAAACTGCTCTTTTTTCTCATTCCACCTGTAAGCAATCTCCCCGTCTCCATAGCATTTAAGTCCTTTTGAACTTCCATACCACTTATATGCCTGAGGAAATACCACATCAATGTCATTTACCGGAAAAAGCACGTCTAACTCTTTGGGTTTTTCCCCGTAGATTTTTGCTACCTCTGGAGGGACTACAAAATAATCCACTTCGCGGGGGTATTCTCTGCCGGTTTTTGGATTTATCACTTTGACTCCAAGACGGATTTTACCTAATCTGGGAAGTCTCCTTCTTTCTGAAATTCCTTTGATTCTTGTAATCTTTTTTCTCACCCCTGCCTCCTTACTCTAAAAATTTGATGTTTTTTTATTCTGCTGTCTTTTTCTGTTAACGATCTGCATGAGATCAAGATATCGAGCTGTGATTCCTGTTCTGCAGAGAGCGCAAACAGCTTCTGGATTGTGCGTTTTTATTCCGCAGTACACACATCTGTATTTTTTCTGGACTATGGATGAAGCCTTTCTTCCTCTTACAAACGCTGATGAACCTGTTTGTTTGTTTCTGTCTGTTTTTGCTGTGGCTGACATTTCGCAGCTCCTAGAACGGATCGCAATCCGGATAATCAGAGGAAGCCTCAACTTCATCAACAGCAGGTTCGCTTTCAGATTGTGTGCCGCCGTTTTTCTTTTTAGCGGCAGCGGTTGACAGAAATTTAACTCCGCTTGCTATCACTTCGAATTTGCTTCTTTTTTGACCCTCATAGTCCCATCTTCTCTCGCGAAGACGTCCCTCAATGAGAACAGGATTCCCTTTTTCCAGATACTGAAGACAGTTTTCAGCCTGTCTTCCAAATACTATTGCATCAATAAAGAGAGTCTCCTCTTTTACTTCTTCGCCCTGGCGGTATCTTGTGTTTACAGCTATTGTCACAGTAGCAACCGCAAGCCCTGACGGAGTATACCTGAGTTCAGGGTTTCTTGTTAAATTCCCTATAAGGATGATTCTGTTGTAGCTTACCATGTTTTCCTCCTTCAAAAATTTTGCGTATTTATAAAAGCATTCTTCTGGTAACCAGAAAATTTAAAGAGTTTTTATTTTTCTGAGGCATTCAATTACTGCTTCGGGAAGTTCCTCGTGTTTGAATTTTTTTCTGAGCGCCTCTCTCTCTTTTCTTCTTCTTTCGCGTTCCTCACGCTCAAGTCTTTCAATCATATGCCTCTCAATGGCGTTTTTCAGGGACGGATAGTTCACCCGGATGCTCCACTCGTAAAGGAACACGTCATCGTTGCAGGCTTTTATGAAGTCAGCAGTCTCGTAGTGTTTAATGCGTTCATAAATTGCCCTGATCTGATTCTCATTGGACGTCTGCCCTGCAAGCAAGAGAACTTCCTTGATACAGTTGAGATATGTCTTTAACTGGATCACCTGACATCCTCCTTGCTTAAGTTTTGTTCTTCTTTTGCAATCAGGTCGTCCACGACATCAAGAAAGCTTTTTTTGTACCGGACAGAGGAGTTCAAAGCCGCGTTTTCCTTTCTGTCCTGTTCACGGGATAACCAGTTGGTGATAAATCGTTTCCAGTCTTTTTTCCACATATACTTTGGCTGGCTTATAATCCAGGCCTCCATCTGTTTGATTTCCTGTTCAACGTTCACAAGGGGATAGGCATCTGCCCATTTTTTAAGAAACTGATTTATTCCCTTAAAGGATTTTTCATCTTCGTCAAAACTTACAGGCGGTATGGAGTTATTTCCTGTACCATTTCTGGATTTGGGTTTTGATCTTGAATTATGTAAATTAATTTTTTGCGTAGCTGCCGGCACGAAAGTTTTGTCAGAAACTTGAGTGCAAATATTTTTCTTTTCGTCCAATTTTGTATCCTCACCTGGGTTACCAGTGTTTTTATTCTTTTTTTCTTTTTCCTTCGGTAATGGAAAAGGATCAGGAAAAGGTATAGGAGAAGGGGTAGGGAAAGGAGTAGGTAAAGGAGAAGGGGCATTGCTGTCAGCAATGCACTCAGCAATGCTGTCAGTAATGCAATCAGCAATGCTCCCAGTAATGCACTCAGCAATGCTGTCAGGTATGCACTCAGCAATGCTGTCAGTAATGCTGCCAGCAATGCTGTCAGCATCAGATGGCGTGGTTAAAGCATTTGCAGGGGATTTTTTTGCTTTATTTTTATGTTTATTTTTTGAGTTTTTTCTTTTTTGCCATCTCATTTCAGCTGCTTTAGTTGCCTGTTCATGTCTCTCTGGAGCATAATAAGCGTATCGATTATTATCTTCCCAGTCATGAATTACCCGTTTCAGGGTGCCATCAGGCATGAAATTTTCGTCAATAAAACCTACCTCAATAAGTGTTTTTATGAAGATGTTTATGTCATCATCCCACCCGGATGCTATTGCGATGTCTTCCTCTGTATAGTGTGATATATCGCCCTTTGGAGCATTCTGCGCCACATCTGACCATAAGCGCAGAAGGCAGAACACACCTTTATAGTCAAGTCGTTTGATGAGTTTAAGCGTTTTTCTGTGAGTAAAGAAGCCTGTTTTAATTCTGAAGTCGCAGTTTACGTTATTTGCTGCCATAACACACCTCTATTAGCCCATCAACTGCGCCGTTAACGAACTGTTCGACAACACATCTTGCATCGTCAGGGTCATAGCCTGACGTCATAAGCAGAACTACCGCTTCACAAATTAAATCGCATGCAGTCTTTTCTATCTCTGAATTAATCACATCGCACATTTTCTCCTCCTTTAAACTCCTTTAAACTCACTGGTATTTTTTGATTTTTACTTTATTTACACTTCTTCTGAGGATTACATAAACTCCCTGCGGCTTCTTGTATCCAAGTCTATCTGCTATCTCAGAAGGATGAACTCCGGCAAGGTATAGTTCCCAGATTGTCCTCTCTTTTTTGGGCATCACTGCAAGTATGCCAGCTGTGAGCTGTTTTTTTATCTCGAGTCCTTTTTCCTCTTGTTCTTTTTCTTCTTCGTGAATCAAAATTTCAACTGGAGTATCAGGTGATAGTTCATTGATATCGTAGTCTTTCCTTGTGTAGGTGGCAAACTCATCGTTTTCTCCATCTGATGCCTCAGAGTAGCTGATCATCCCGTATCTGCGGGGAATGTCCTTTAACCTGTTTATTGTTCTTACTAATCTAGTTTTGAAATTTGTTTTAAAAATTTCACAACTACGTATGTTGTTACATTCAGAACAGCAAAAAAGATCTCTGCACTCATGTAAGACCTCCATCGCTGTGCAGAATGCTTCATGCTCCAGGTCTTTGTATTCAAGCCCTGAGATATAGAATCTTGACTGCCTGAGAAATTTCTGGACTTTGCAGTCTGTTTTGATCATGTCCTGAATTTCTGAACACTGCTCTTCAGTTATTGTTTCGTCTAAAATTAGCTGCATATGCCCCTCCTGCTGAGGTTTGTTATTTTTTAATTTTTTTTGCTTTTTTCATTTCTTTCTTTAACTGTCTTTCCATTTTCAAGTGCTCGGTAATGTATCTGTCCCAGAGTTCATCTTCGTCCATCTCTTCAATCTTTTTAAGATTTTCTCTGTCTCTGTGGCATTTTTCTTTCACTTTTTGCCTCCTTTTTGTGTATTTTTGCTTTATTTCCTCAAACATCTTGTTAATGCCGTATTTTCTTACCTGTTCTGATGAAAACTTTCATAAACTGTTGCATTTTCTGGAACGCAGGTTTTTTATAGAACATCTGAAGTTTCTCTCTGCTTAAGCCAGTTTTTGATCTTTAGCATAGTAATCTCAGCGGGAACTCTGTTTTTTGTGTACAGGAATCTTCTTATGGTGTCAAGCGACAGCCCTATCTCAAGAGCCATTTGTTCGTAGCGAATTCCCGAAGCTCTCAGCTCAAGGATTCGTTTCTTAATTTCCTCCCTCTCACTTAATTTCTCACTTACTTCCATACTGCCTCCTTTTCTTAGATGCATTCCTTGATCATACAACACAACTACGTATGTTTGTCAATAGTTTTTTTATTACATAACATAACTTGTTAAGTTATTATATTTAACATTTCAAAATTCGTTTGTATAACAATTTTTGTTATATTTTGCTATAATTAACCTTAAGGGTTTTTATTATTAACAGGAGGGCTGGTAACCGCTGTGACGCCAGAGGAAAAACTTGGAAAGCTGATAAGGCAGAGGAGAGAAGAAAAAGGCTGGATGCTTCAAGAACTTTGTGATAAGGTAGGCATGAACTACGTCCACATTTCTTATATCGAAAAGGGAATCAGGGTTCCCTCTGAAGAGGCTATTAAAAAGATTGCAGAGGTTCTGGCCAGAGACAAGAAGGATGAAGAGGAGCTGAGAACCCAGCTTTTATTTCTGCTTGCTCAGATCAAAGCTCCAAAGGAAATAAGAAATAAGCTGAAACTCAAACAACAAGAGGACTCTCATTTCCCGATTTCAATGCCATCTGAGTTTATAAGGCAGCTGAGGCAGGATTTAAAGGATAATGATATTGTACTTCTTGAAAAACATGGGATTTCACGGGATATGATTCGTCAGGTGTTTGTAGGACAGGCAGCGTTAAGCAGGGCAGATGTTATAAAAATCGCAAAAATTTTAAACAAGGACGTCACCGATTACCTTGTTAAAGCTCAATATATTCCGGATGAGTTAAGAGAACTGCTGGATAATAAGACTCTCTTAATGCAGCTTTTTAGGTCTCTTAAGCAGATTCCTCCTGAAAGCATGGATAAAACCATAAAAGCGATAGAGGCCATATTAAACGCTGTTTTAGCCTCTAATATGAAGGGCAGCAGTGGCAGGGACAGTAAAACTTCCTGATGCAGAAAGTGTTAAAACTGTTGCGAGAAAACTGCTTAAAGATCTCGGAATTAATGAGCCACCGGTTGATCTTATACAGGTGGCCAGGCATCTGAATGCTGAAATTGTCCTGTCCGATGAACTGCCTGAAGAAGTGCACGGCACTGTTGTCCCTGTAAAGTCAGGGAGTTTTTTAATTCTTGTTAATGTTTTTATTTGTGAAGCCAGAAGAAACTTTACAATAGCCCATGAGCTTGCCCACATTGCCTTAAGGCACCACAGGATTGCAAAAGTTTTAACGTCTACTGCAAACATCAGTCCTAGCAAGGATGTTGAGAAAAAAATTGAACGGCTTGCAGATGCTTTTGCAAGTGAACTGCTGATGCCAAAGCACTGGGTTAGAAAGTATGTCAATGCATACGGCACAGATGTTAAGGAACTTGCTGAGATATTCATGGTTTCACATGAAGCCATGAGAATAAGGCTTAAAGAACTCAAACTTATCCCGTGACATCCTCTCGGCGTCAAAGGCACCGAGCATTCAGGTAGTTCAGGATGACAGGCTTATATAAAGCCCTTCGGTTTTTGCCAGAAACTGGATTTAGTGTCATTCTGGCAATACTGAGAGTTGTCATTGCTCTCAGACCGTGCCGCACGGCATACTGGTAGATTTTCAAAAAGTTTAAAACCGAATTAACATCTCTTGGCGTTACAATTCCACAAACTGGACATTGAAAAGTTCTAAAACAGAGCTGAGAGATAAATAAAAAATAAAATAAACTTTTCTGATAGTAATACTCCCAGTAATACACTCAGCAATGCAATCAGCAATGCTGTCAGGTATGCAATCAGTAATGCTGTCAGCAATGCTGTCAGCATCAAATCAAGTATTGACGCCAGGTTACAGGCGGGCGCGGAAAAATTCAAATATTAATTAAAAAACTGCAGCGGCGGGGCAAAAAGCATAACTTATTGATTTTTATAATCTTTTAAGCGATGAATTGGAAACCAGGTCTCCTTTCCCCCCCTTAATAATCCCCCTCTATCCTCTATAGCTACGCTTATAATAATAAATATATTTATTTTAAAAATATAATATATATATTATTTATTTTTTTATATAAAAGCGTACGTTACTAGTAACGTAGTTTTGGTTACCAGATGTACGATTTATTAGAGAAAGTCAAAGTAAGAAAATTTCTGGTTACCAGCCCACCTGTTTAATTAAGAACCCTTGAAAGGAGGATGCGACTCCTCCCTTACCTCACGGAAGGGGGCTTAGTCGCACAAAGTTAATATGAAACTTTTACTTTTAACAGAAAAGCCTTCAGTGGCAGTAGATTTTGCAAATGCACTGGGAGCTAAAAACCGCAGGGATGGATACATTGAAGGAGACAATCACGTAATAACCTGGGCATACGGGCATCTCTGTGCACTAAAACCTCCTGAAGAGTACAACCCTGAGTGGAAAAAGTGGGATATAGCCCATCTTCCAATCATCCCTGAACAGTTTCAGTACAGGGTCATTCAGTCAGCCGCAAAGCAGTTCAAAATCATCAAAGAGCTGATACACCGAAGTGACGTGTCAGCCATAGTCAACTGTGGTGATGCCGGAAGAGAGGGAGAACTAATTCAGAGGCTGATTTTAAAGCTTGCTAAAAACAAAAAGCCAGTTTATAGATTCTGGACATCAGAGGCGCTAACTGCGGATGTTATCAGGCGAGGCATGCAGAATTTAAAGCCAGAGAAAGAGTTTGACAGGCTTTATCAATCTGCGCTTGCAAGACAATGGGCTGACTGGCTGGTGGGGATAAATGCAACAAGAGCAGTCACTGTAAAAAGCGGTAAAGGAGAACTGTTCAGCATTGGCAGGGTTCAGACAGCGGTACTTGCTCTTGTGGTTCAGAGACAAGAAGAGATAAAAAATTTTAAACCTGTGACTTACTACAATGTAAACGCAGAGTTTTCAGGGAGGTCAGATGCATTCAAGGGAATCTACTTTAAAAAAATTCACAGCAGTGAGAACAAAGAAGCAGATGAAAAGGATGATATTCAGGGACTTAATTCCATGTATGCACTTGCTGAAAAAAATACAGCAGAGGCAATTGCTGAAGAAGTCAATGGCAAGGAGGGCATCATCGAGAAAGTCGTAAGCAAAGTTTCAGCTGAGAAACCGCCAGAGCTTTTCTCTCTCACCACTCTTCAGCAGGAAGCAAACAGAATGTTTTCTTTTCCAGCTGATAAAACGCTTGACATTGCACAATCCCTCTATGAAAAGAAACTGCTTTCATATCCAAGAACAGAATCCAGACATCTTGATCCCGGTTATGTGCCTCATGTAAAAAAGATCCTCCATCTGCTCGTTCAAACTCCTGTAAAGTTCAGTTTGAACAGGTGCAACGTGGATCCATCCAGTAAAAGAGTGTTTGATGCATCAAAGCTCACAGATCACCATGCTCTTATCCCTCAGGGCATACCGACAGGGCAGCTCTCTCAGGATGAATTCAGGATATACGAACTTGTTCTCAGGAGATTCATATCAGCCTTCTATCCGGACTGCAAATTCAAGAACACCTCGGTTTACATTAAAGTTCAGAATCACAACTTTATTGCAAGGGGCAAAACGCTGATAGACGCGGGATGGAGAGAAGTTTACGGCGGGCTAAAGGGCGATGTGATACTGCCTGTGCTTAAGGAACAGGAAAAGGTTTTAGTTAAGAGTGCTGAGGCGGTTACAAAACAAACGCAGCCACCACCCAGATACACCGATGCTTCCCTTCTTGAGGTTATGGCAAATGCTCACAAAGTTGTAACCGATCAAAGCCTGAAGAAAATCCTCAGGGAAAATGCGGGGATTGGAACACCTGCAACAAGAGCGGGAATACTTTCTGCACTTAAGGACAGGCACTACCTGATAAAAGATGGCAAAAATTTCACGCCATCAGAGAAAGCCATATTTCTCATAAAAAATCTTTTAAGGGATGAGAAAGTTGCATCCCCGGAGTACACGGCATTGTGGGAGCAAGAACTTGACAGGATAGCAAGAGGAGAAGTCAAGGACATAAGCTCATTTCTTAACAGTATTAAGAGCTATGTGCATCACTTCGTTGAAAAAATTAAAAATGCAGAGGTTTCATATCAGGGTAGTCGCAGTTTTACAGGTAAATCAGGATTTAAAAAGTTTGCCACTGTCAAAGCAGGACATAAAAAATCATCATGGAGTAAAAGATCGTCTAACTCTGGCAGAGCCGGAGCGGGCAACAGAAAAAAGACAGAAAGGGGGTGATGGATATTGACCAAGACAGAATTTATACTAGAGGTTTCAAAGAAAAGCGGCATCAGCCGGAAAGATGCGGAGAGAGCTGTTAATTCAGCGATAGCCATAGTTTCTGATCTTGCCAGAAATGGAGAGGAATTGAGAATTCCGCGATTTGGCACTTTCAGGGTAGTCATGAGAAATGCAAGGGTTGCCAGGAATCCAAAAACAGGGCAGCCTGTTAAAGTTCCGCCAAAGAAGGCGCTCAAGTTCGTGCCGTCTTTAGAGCTGAGATCTCTTTAACTTTCAGACTGCAACGTGTGTAAAAGCTAACGCCAGTGAAAAAATATGCAGCATATCAGGCGTTAGCTTTTTATATGAAAACAATTACCCCCCCATTATTCTCTCCACTCCCTGAAAAATTTGGTTACCACACACCTGCTAGTGTAAGAGGTGAAATTAGAAAACCTCGCTTGTTGCAGCTTCCGCACGGACGCGGGAAGCCCAGCACCCTGCAGCGGTGAGGTTCTTAGGGCCAACGCCGGAAGCTTGCCCCTCCCTGGCGTTGGCTTTTTTTATGGTTACCAGACGCCTGTTATATATAGATGCTTTTTCTAAGAGAAAAAATAAATGAAGCAATTTCTTTCATCAGGGAGCATGAGCCTGAAGAGGGTTATTCTGTTAAATTCTCAGGCGGTAAGGACAGCATAGTAACGCTTGATCTGGTAAAACAGGCAGGAGTTAAGTACGTGGCTTACTACAACTACACCTCAATAGATCCTCCAGAGGTAACCAGATTTATTCTTAAACACTATCCTCATGTTAAGTGGCTCAGGCCCGGCAGAAACTTTTTTAAATGGGTAGAACGCATAGGTCCGCCTACAAAAGTGCGGAGGTGGTGTTGTTCAAAGCTCAAGCACCGAATTCATACAAAACTGTCAAAGTGCGTGATTCTTGGGGTGAGAGCTGAGGAATCTTACAGGAGAGCCAGAAGAAGCATGGTAAACAAAAATGCCGAATCCTGCACCACAGACTACTATCCCATTTTCAACTTCAACGAGGCAGAAGTGTGGGAGTACATAGAGCATAGAGGGCTTGAGTATCCATCGCTTTATGATGAGGGATTCAGCAGGATTGGATGTGTTATATGTCCATTTGTGTGCAGACCGGGCATGATTGAGACTCACAAAAACAGGTGGCCTGAAATGTACCGTTTATTTGAGAGATCGGTGCAGAAGTATTATCTGTCAAAGCAGGACTGGTACCGTGAAAACGGAGTTTACTCAGCAGAGCAGCTGCTTGCCTCATGGTACAGCAGCGAGTTATCAACAAAGGTTGAAGAAGAGGAAGGCAGTTTAAGTCTGTTTTAAAAAGGAGAACACTTTATGCAACAGGCTCAGTTTCATAATCTTACAGTTGAAGAGATTTTAAAGAGGTTTAAGAAGTTTCGCCTCAAGGATATAAAGTTTTTCATAAGCAGGAAAATTATAGAACTGCCCCTTACAGTAGATGATGCGGCAAAGCTGGATGCAGTGCACAAACTCTGGCGAAATGATACAGCGATAAAGCTTCAGCTGTCAGGCAAGTCAAAACGTGACTTATCAAAAATAGTTGACAGAGCACAAGCAGGGATAGAAAGCAAGTTAGACTCATGGCTATATACTCACATAAAACAGCAGAGACTTGCAGGCAAGCCTGTGAGAACGAAGGCTTTAATCAGACAGGTAACCGGCATTTTCAAGTTAAAAAGAGATAAAAGAACCATGAAACAGGTGGAGAGAAGCATTAAAAATATCAAGCGAAAAGTGACCTCAGAGCTGAAAGCAAATCGTGACAAATCGAAGTAAAGATAATAAAGAATCGAATAAATCGAAGTAATGATAATAAACTATATTTCCCCCTTACAAAAAACACCAACTGCATCTATGTCACCAGAGTGCGGTTGGTTACCAAAGTGCAGTAGGTAACCTAAGTCACTAAGGTAACCAGGATATCATGGTTACCATGCACCTGCTAGTGTAAGAAAACTTAAGCAAGGAGGATTAATATGCGTGTTTTGGGTTTTGATGTAGGGTTTGGACATACTAAGATTTTTTCTGATGGCATCAAAGAGAAGTTTCCAACGCAGATAGCCTACGCTCCTCAGGATCAGAGTGTGGAACTTGAAAAGGTTAATGTGGCAGGAACTGAATACGTTATTGGAAGAGATGCGAAATATTCTCAATTCAGAATTGAGATTCCGTCTGCAGTGGAGCTTATAAGATATGCTCCTATTATTCTACGCTACGTATATGTAAAGTGCGGAGAGTTTGAAAAAGTGGTTACAGGGCTTCCGCCTAACTGTCGCGGCTATGTTCAGTCACTGATTGAAAGCATTAAAAGCGTTACAAATGCTGATATTATGGTACTTCCTCAGGGAGTGGGAATACTTTATGATGTAGCTGAGAAAGTTGCAGATGAAGCAGTGATAATTGACATTGGATACAATACAGTTGACTGCATAGTGGCTGAGAAAGTCAATGACACATGGAAGAAAAAGATTGCCAGGACACTTGAGAACTTTGGAACCATGAAAGCGGTTGAACTCATGCGGGATGTCCTGCCAGGAAGTTTTTCCATGCTCAAAAACTGGTCAGCATCAAGACTTCTTGAAACATTTGAAAAAGGGTTCTTACACATTGACGGAGAGAGGGTTGATGTTACGCCTTACAAGAAAGAAGCCACAGTCAGGTACTCTGAAGTGCTCTTAAGCAAGATAAGGCAGGAATTGAAGGATTCTTACAGAGACATTGCCAGTGTGGTAGTGGCCGGGGGAGGAGCATACTGTATTGACAGAAAACAGTTTGGATCGAATGTTTTAATTCCAGAAGAGCCTGAATTTTCGCAGGCAAGAGGCTACTATCGTGCAGGAACGAACGATAATTAACCTTAAAAACAAAAAGACACGATTGAAGTACAGGCAGATAAGAGGCCTTGGATGTTCGGTAATAGAGACCCTGCTTGAGATACTGTTTGAGAGAACCAGTCCGCTTGAACTCTGGGAGATGCATGACAGAGGAGTACTTGAAGAGTTTATAAGAGAGAAAATGTCAGGAAATATTGAACCTGTTAAACAGGAGAAGACAAAGCCTGAGAAAAAATTGAATGTGGACGGAGAAAGCTTCTGGGGATAAAAAGTAGAAATTTAATAGAGACCCTGCAAACCCATTCATCACTGCAGGCAATGCTCCAGCTTCTTGCAGAATCTGGTTACCAGAGGTTTTCTAATTATATATTATGAAAATTTACTGGATATGTTTACAAAATACGTTTAAAAACAGAGAGTCCTCTGTTTCACAAGGCATAGAGCCTATTTTTGCTTATCCAGATGAAGGGCAGCCTTGCTCTACCGTTGTTGAAGCAAAAAGTTTAACCGCTGAAGTTTTATCTATTGCCCAACGCATAAGAGGAATAATTTTTATTGAAGGATGTGAGGTTTCTTCGCTGCCGCTTTCATGGGTAAAGGAGCTTGCCAGGCTGGGGTTATGTTTTTTCTGGGATATAAATGATTTAATCCTGTATTTTAAATTTCTCGACAGATTAAACCGTGGATGCCCCATTGACAGATTAACTTTTGAGATTGACAGAGGTGGGCATTCTCTCAGGACTTCAGAGCTGGCTGTAAGAATAGCAAAAGAGATTGGCTTTGATGAAGATGCAGTAAAGCTTCTTAAAGTTTCAGCCGTTTATCATGATATTGGGAAAATCTGCATCCCTCAAAGCCTGCTTCATTCCACCAAATGGTTTAATGATATTGAAAGAGAATTTGTTAAAGCACATGCCATCTGGGGAGCTTATCTTATTTCAAAGCTAAATCTCCTCGATGAGGTTAAATATCTTGCAGGCAGCCTTTCGTATTCTCATCATGAAAGGCTTGATGGTTCAGGATATCCAGAAGGTAAAAAAGCAGATGAGATAAATCTCTCTACAAGGATAATTATGGTGGCAGATGTATATGAGGCATTAAGAAGCAGTCGCTCCTACAGATCTCAATGCGACAGAGACCTTGCTGTAAGCTACTTAAAAGCCAAACAAAATCTGTTTGACAAAAAAATTGTGCAGGTTCTTGATTCCCTCATAGAGAGCAAGGCTCTAGAGTGGTTGTAGTTTCTGGTTACCATGCAGAGGGTAATATTTAAGAAGAAAAAATTCACACGTATAAAGGAGAAAAAAGCATGAAAAAACAAACTGTATTTTTATTAATCAGCATGGTTGTTTTACTGGCAGTTTCATTTGTTTATGCAGGGGAGAAACCAAAACCAAAGGCAAAAACAGATGAAATGGCAAGCGTAAAAAACTGGATTGCACAGACATTTCCAAACATGAAGACCGAAGAAGTATCAAAATCACCAATTCCTGGAGTTTATGAGATTGTAGGAGAAAACGGTCAGATAATGTATGTACATCCAGGAGCAAAGCCCAAAGAAGGGTATCTCATATTTGGAGAAATATGGACAACACAGGGGGTATCTCTTACAGGAAAGAAAAGAGAAGAACTTATGCTGGCAAAATTAAAAGATATCCCTGTTAAAAATGCTGTAAAATTCGGTACAGGTAAAAAAGTAGTTTATGCATTCACTGATCCAGACTGCCCGTATTGTAGACAGGCACACCAGCAGCTTAAAGAATTCAGTGATAAAGTAACAGTTTACAACATTTTTATTCCTTTTCATCAGGGGGCAGACAAAAAATCCATGTATGTAATTTGTAGCCTCGATCCCACAAAAGCTTTAAATGAATTAATGAGTGGTGCTCTAGACAGACAAGAAATAAACCTTTCTGATGAATGCATTAAAAAAGCTAAACCTATTATTGATGAAAACATGGAGTATGCAAGAAAAATAGGACTTAGAGGTACTCCTCTTTTTTATGTAGATGGGAAAGCATATTTTGGAGCCCAACAGATAAAACAAATAGTTGAAGGGCAGTAAGGGAAAAATTAGATGAAGAGGCTACTTTTAAACATAATAATTTCTCTGGTTGTATCCTCTGCAGTTGTGTTTGCCTATGACCGCTTTTTTGCACAAAAGGTAGTGGTTTTTGACATAAAGGGATACATAGAACAGTTAAGAGACCTCTATCTTGCCAAAAAAATAGATGATGCTGAGCTAAAAAGAAGGATAGATAGGATTGAAGTAATGGTAAACAACACCCCAAAAAGAAAAGTAATCATCATGGGGGATGTGGTTATAGGAAGAGATAGAGTTGAAAAACTTGAAATAGGAGCAGGACAGTGAAGAGATACCTATTAAAACAACTGGCTTTAATAAGAAGAGGCATAAGTAAAGTAACCTCAAGTAAAAAAAGGCTTGCTTATTTTATCATTACATTTGGAATTTTAGCATTTATAGGAAGCATAATTCCTTCTTTTATAGTTATAAGCTATGGGGGAAGCATAAACCATCATGTATTGTGGAAAGTAAGCAGAGATCCTCTTTTAAATGACTACATAAGCATTGCAACCTCACCTTCAGATCCATTTGCAAAGGGAGCTACGATAACAAAGCAGGTTGTCTGCACTCCTGGAATGAAGCTTACGGTTACAAAAAACAAAGAATACTACTGTGATGGGCAATTTATAGGAAAAGCAAAAGATAAGTCAAAAACAGGAAAAGAAGTGGAAAACTATACTCCCTGTATTAACAGAAACCAGGAAGCGTGTGAAATTATAATCCCTGATGGCTGTTACTTTGCGGTTGGACACAGTCCTGACAGTTATGACTCCAGATACATTGGTTTAATTAAAAAAGAAGATATAGTGGCGGTGTCAGTTCCCGTATGGTAAGAATTCTGTTAACGATAATTACAGTTTTAATGCTCTATGTCCCTGTTCTTGCTCAGGACAATAACGCTAAAGAAGCACAGAAAAACAGTAATGACAGTGAGACAGATGCAAAGCAGAGCACATTTTATGATAAATCCCAAAAGCCAGGCTGGTGGTGGTATAAAGATTTTAAAAAAGAAAAACCCGAACAACAGCCCAAACAAGAGTCTAATCAGACAACTAAAGAACAACAGCCAGAGCAAAAGAGACAACAGCCAGAGTATAAACCTCTTAAAGAATACACATACGAGGAGCTTCTCTACATGCATCCTGATGAGTTTGCAAAACTCTATGACTACTATCTTAAAAAAGCTGTTCAGAAGCCCACTGAGGAGTCTGTGTATGAATTCTACAACATACAGGATGTAGCCCGAAAGAAGGCTTTATTATTTGCCAATATATCAGGTTTTGTGTGGCAGAAATATCCCGAGCTTACAACAGAAAGGGATGTTCCAATAGTTGGTCCTGGAATTACCCAGAAAGCAGAGATGATAAAGGAAGAAGTAAGACAGTATGCACAGACAAATGCTCAGGATTTTGGATATGTAGTTTTTGTACAGGAAGGGTGTAAATACTGTGATGCACAGCTACAAATTCTCAAAAAAGCAGTGCTGGATGGAATCGCAGTAAAGGTTGTTGATATAGCAAGACAGCCTCAGGTTGCAGCCCAGTTTGGGATTGAAACCACTCCAACGATAATTTTAGTTGAAAGAAGCTCTGGAAAGCATCTTCCAATTGCATCTGGGGTTACTGCATTAGATGACATATATAAAAGAACACAAAGAGCAATAAGGCTTCTTAGAGGAGAATCCCCTGAAACATATGGAGCCTATGATTTTCAAAAAGGGACAAGTCTTGATCCAACTGTCCCATCTCCTCTGTGGAAGAAGAAAGAAAAATAAGGAGGTATAGATGTTAGAGATTTTTGGACTTGTAAAAACAGAAGAAGAGAAAAGCTCCCTGCCTGTAGAAAAACTTCGTTCAAACATAAGAAGGGATAAATTCAGTGATTTTCTTGCTCCCCTTGCATACGATGAAGCAGCAGGGGGTTTTTACAATAAAGATGACACTATAGGAGTTATGTTTGAGTGTACTCCTGTGCTTGTTTTTGGAGCTCACGATTTAAAGGTGCTTGAAGGACTGTTCAGAATAGGGTATCCAGAAGGAAGTGTTATACAGTTTATTCTTTATGCTGATCCTGACATTAAGGCATTTCTTGATTTTTATGAAAGTGAAAAGCAGTATGCACCTGATTTTGTAAAAAAGGGTTATCACGAGTTAAGAAAGTTTTACGAGCAAAAAGTACTTGAAGGTTTACGAAACTTTAGAAGTTTTATAACAATCAAGATGCCTGCTAAAGATACTTCATCTGAGCTTATAAGAGAAATTGTCACAAACGTAAGAGAAGTTCTTCAGGCAGTAATGTTAAATCCTGTTTTATGCGGACCCTCTGAGCTTCTTCAGCTTTTAAGAAGAATACTTAATGCAAGAGTAGCACAGAATGACACAGAATGGACAAAAACCACTCTTTTGTCAAAGCAGGTTATATATGCTGATACAACAATAAAAACAGATCCATCAAGCGGGTTTATCGAAATTAAATCAGGATATGAACAGCAGGAAAATACCACCTACTTTAGATGCATAACCCCAAAAACACTTCCGCAGGATATAAATGCTTTCTGGACAAACCTTATTACTGGAAGCTACGAAGGAGTGGCAGGAGATGTATCACAGATAAACACGCCTTTTATACTGACACTGAACATTTTTGTTGAGAATTTAAGAAGCAAGCTGCACACCAAAGCTAATCTGGTTATACAGCAACAGGCATTTGGCTCCTTTATTCCTGCACTTAAGAGAAAGCAGGAGGAGTTTATATGGTCAGTTGACAAGGTTGAAAAGGGGGATAAGTTTTTCAGAATTATTCCTATAATGTGGCTGTTCTCTCATGATAAAGAAGCAACAAGAACAGCAGTTTATAGGGCTATAAAGCTGTGGGAGTCAACAGGAGCGGTTATGCAGGAAGACAAGTATTTACTTATGCCCCTTTTGTGTTACAGTCTTCCTTTTTCGGCATATTGTGAAAAAATGTCCTTAAACATACTTGACAGGGATTTTGTGGTTCCACTTGACAGCTTGCCAGCACTGCTTCCAGTTCAGACAGACTTTGGTGGAGCAGGAAAGCCTGCACTTCTTTTTACTGGAAGAAAAGGGCAGATAGTGGGGGTTGATATACTTAGCCAAGCTTCATCCAGCTACAACTGGTATATTGCAGCTCCAACAGGGAAGGGAAAATCCTTTCTGGTTAACTACATAGTTGCAAACTACTATGGAGCGGGCACCAAAATAAGAATAGTTGACATAGGAGGAAGTTACAAGAAACTTGCACGGATATTTGAAGGGAAGTTTTTGGAGTTTTCTCCTAATTCAAACATAAGCCTGAATCCGTTTTCAAACATAAAAGAGCCAGAGTATGACATCCCTGTTATAACAGAGATTATAAGGCAGATGGTTGTATCATCTACAGGACAGATGCCCGAGGTAATTTATCAAGAGTCAGCGGCAAACCTCATAAGAAGTGCTGTTGAATGGGTTGTA
Organism: Thermodesulfovibrio thiophilus DSM 17215; assembly: GCF_000423865.1. NCBI lineage: Bacteria > Pseudomonadati > Nitrospirota > Thermodesulfovibrionia > Thermodesulfovibrionales > Thermodesulfovibrionaceae > Thermodesulfovibrio > Thermodesulfovibrio thiophilus. The sequence continues at coordinate 34,756 of NZ_AUIU01000017.1, read as the reverse complement.
AAAAATTATGGAGAAGAAGGAAGTGTTGATTTAGTTTTTGAGTGGCTAAAAGCATTCCCCAAATACTACGATGATGAATCATTCTTTTGCAGTGATGAAAAATGTCAGCAGGATTTCAAACTTATAGCAAGCCATCTTGCGTTTAACCTTGCAAAATTTACATCTGATGGAAGTTATGGCAAGTGGTTTTCAGGGAAAAGCACAATCGATATAGCAAACGATAACTTTGTAGTGCTTGAGCTTGAGCATTTAAAATCCCTGCCTGATTTATTCAGTGTAGTGGTGCTTCAGATTTTAAACCTTGTAACAATGGATCTGTATCACTCAACAAGAGAAGTACCCCGAATGGTTATAGTTGATGAAGCATGGCAGTTTTTGCAGGACACAGCCCAGCTTCAGGTTGTTATTGAAACAGGCTATAGACGTGCAAGAAAGTATAAGGGGTCTTTTGGAATAATCACACAGTCAATTCTTGACCTAAAGCAGTTTGGGCGTGTTGGAAATGTCATAAACGTAAACTCTGCTTACAAGTTCTTTCTTGAATCTTCTGATTTTGAAAAAGCAAAAGATGAAAAAGTAATTAATTATGATGATTTTGCAATGAACATATTAAGGACAATTAAGTACAATGCTCCAAAATACTCAGAGATATTTATACACTCTGATGCTTATGGTATTGGAGTTGCACGCTTAATGGTTGATCCTTATTCTTACTACCTTTATACTTCAAACCCAACTGAAATTGCTGAGATAGAAGCAATGGTTTCAAATGGTATGAACTATGAGGAGGCAATAGATGAGATGGTTAAAAGGCGTAATAGCAAGAAGTAGTTTAACAGTTATGTTTTTTACCGTGATATTTTCAATCTGTTTTGCGGATGATTCAAAAGACCCCGATCAGGCTGCAAGTGATATGGGTAAGCTTATGCAAAATATTTATGGAACAAGAGACAATTTAAATCAGAATGTTATTTTACCGATGTTAAATGAAAATAAACCGATGTCCACTCTGGATAAATCCATTAGTTTTAAAGCTCAACTTTTATGCCCTTCAAGTGAGGCATTTACAATTGTTAGCATTAATTACAGCTCTAATGGAATATCCACAATAACGGTTCAGCAGGACTTAGATTTAGATGGCACAGTAGATACAAATACTCAGATAAGCGGGACAATTACTTCTGTATGCTCCAATGGATTTATAGCCTGTCTTAGCCAGGAGCAGTGTTATCCGTATAAATGGACTTCAGAAACCTCTGGAAAAATTTTATATACCACAACAGGGTTCAATGAACTTTCAGGCTGCTACTGTATTTCAAGCACATGTAATGGAGCTGTGACTTTGGATAACTTTACATATATTCTTAAATCACTTGGAGGAGGAGTGATTGGAGCTGTAATGCAGTCAAGCAAAAATGCATTCATTATTTCAGATTCAAAAATTCAGGGGAATTCCATAGTGTACTACGGACAGAAAACAGAAGGCTGTTCGAAGGTGCAGTCTGCTTATGGAAAATCAAGTCCACAATTACAAAATTATTTTGATTCTCCTCAGAATCTGCAAGGAGGCATTCAGAGTGAAGTTGCAGCTCAAAGCGGGGATTCTGCTTCTTACTATAATCTCATGGTTACCGCACAGCAGAATGTTCAGGAAAGTACCCAAGAAAAAACCTGTGTGATACAGAATGTTGTAAACCCTGTGGGGATAGGAGTGTATGATGTTGTGGCTCCTGTTGGAGGATATGCAGGTCAGATAAGGTCCTGCGGGGATAAGTGCATTCAGATAGTACTTGGCATAGAGGGAGATAACTACTGGTGTGCCGGTTGCAGTATTTATGAAACCTATTATGATATTCAGGTTAAACGTCCTGACTTAATTTCAAAGGCTACTTTAAATAGAGTTAAGTGGGATGACTGGATTCAGATTTTTGTAAATAACAGTTTAATCTGGTATGGACCTTACGCATGGACTGACCCTAATGGTTATCCGCCAGGGAGTTGTGAATTAGACACCAGCTGGGATCAGGGGCCACAAATGGATGTCACTCAGTTTTTTAGATCCTCCGGAATTTTAAGGACAAAAAACAGGGTGGCTGTGTCAGGCTGCGGGGAGGGTTTTAGCATAGTAACTTTAGATATTCAAACTATTTGTGAACTAAACAAATCTGTAAATAACACATGTTCTTCTTTAGAAAATGATCCCAATTGTACTTTAAGAGATGAATATATAGATGATGTACCAGTAATGAAAAATTTTATAAGAACAGGATTTAAAGCATATCCTTCTTGTAAAAATTTTTCATGTCCTAACACAGGAGACAGCATTATGGGCTGCGAGGACTGGTGGGAAACAAAAAGGGTTTATGTTTGCAAGAACAATCAGATAGATTTATCGGATGCAAAGAAAAGACTTGCAACAGTTGTTCCATCAGTTAATGATACAGGTTCAAACGTTTACTATCAGGACTGGAGAAAGACTTCTCAGGGAGAGATAACCGACACGGGGTTTTTTACAATAACAAATAGACCGATTGGACAGGATTGTGAACCTGTCTGCAAAGTAAAAAAACTGTCTACAGGACCAGAAATAGGCATATCAGGGCCAACATCAACATACAATAAAGAGCAGAGATATACATATCTTTACAGAGCATGCATAGAAAACACATGTCCTACAAAGGAAGGAGAAGAAATGGTTGAAGGTTGTAAATGTTCCAATGATTTTAATCTTTCAACGTCCACTATGGCGGTATTAAGGCAGGCAAGTCAGGATATGAAGTGCACTAACAACAATTATGTAACCCTGCCTTAGAAAGGGGGTAATACATAAATCGAATGTTTAACAAGATACACATAAAAACAACTGGTTTACTGGTTTTATTTATCTATGCAGTGATTAATATAGCTTCTCCTTTTATTGAGGTCAGGAAAGCTTATGCAGATGCTCCTGTATGTGTTTATCCTCCTGGAGCATATGATCCTTCTTCAGGATACTGTGTTACAAATCCATTAGATGAGAAACATTCCTGTCCACAGTATTATACTTTCAACTATGAAACAAATAAATGTGTTTTAATGCCTGTGTGTTCAGGAATGTATATTTACAACAAAAATACAAAACAGTGTGACCCCATAGAGGCGACTGCAGGTGATGGGGAGAGTAGCTGGACAATGCCTGCAAATGCCTGTGCTGTTGATTCTAATGGTGATGGAGAAGTGCAACAAAATGAAATATTTGCATGCACCCAGACTCCTCAAGGATACATCTGTCCACAAGGACAAACAGAATGTATAGAGCAGTTTTCTCAACCTAACTGCCCGGCAGGATATACATATAACGGGCAGACCCAGAAGTGTGAAGCTGATACTACGATTGGAGCATGCTCATCTCAAAATGTTCCTTATACAAATTATCAATGCCCTCGAACTGGACAGATATACGCTGATGCTACAACCTGTAACAATAACTGTTTTCAAACTGCTTCTTGTAATGCTGACACAACCATGTATTCCTCATGTAGTTCTGATTTTTGGACATGGGGGGAGGGAGGTTATACTGGTTGTATAGATATACAAGCAGGGCAGATTCGAATAAGAACAAGCTATGAAACAAGAACATGGGTACCACTGAATGGTTCAGGTTTAAGTGCAGCATGGGGAAGAAGTGGGGGTCATCCAAGAGATGAAATTGGAATTCAAGTCCAGAATGGTTATATAGCAGCATGGACTCATTACTACAATAAGTCTGGTGGCGTTTATAATTATTATTATACAGGAGATTTTATACCTCTTCAAAGTGGAAATTTATACCAATCGAACGTCCAAACAAGTTATTCTATTTTTTTAATTCAAACTCAAAATAACAATATAAGAATAGGTGCATGTGATTATTGGGACAGTGAGGACTGTGGTTTTGGTGCATGGATACCTGTAGTATCTATTTCATATTATTGTCCTCTCCCAGGTGGTTCAAGTTGTTCAGGTAATCCACCTACTTGTTCAGTGGGGCAGTCCTGTACAACTCATACAAGCTATGCAAATAAATATCAATGTAGCCTTAATGGAACATTTTATGATACACAAGCTCAGTGTACTACATCATGTTATTCAGGCTGTCCTGCTGGAGGAAGTTTTAATTCCCAAACGGGAAAATGTGAAGCTCCTGCAACCTGCCCTTCAGGGACACTGCAAGCAAATGGATGTTTTACGGGATATGGCTGTCCTTTGGGGAATTATCAGTGTATGAATGTAAATAGTAAGTGGATGTGTTCTCCAAATCAATGTTTTACGGAAAGTCAAATTGAAAACGATGACCCTGATATGATTGCATCCACATATGACAGTGCTGCTTCTAATGAGGATATGTGTACAGGGGAGTGGTCAATATTCAGTGGCTCTAAAATGAGATGCCAGAAATCAGGGATAAAAACAGGCTTTCACAACTGCTGTGATGAATCTCAGGGAAAAATATATGACAGTGTGGGATCAACAGGGATATCAGCAATAACTGACGCAGTAGGAGCCATATATGCTGCAACAGAAGCGGTTAAAATAGGCTCATATGCTCTTGATATTGCTGCAGGAAACTACTTATTGGAAGGAGGCAATCTTGCTATCGGGAATGGACTTTCTAGAGTAGTATTTTCTGAGGGTAGTAAAGAATTTGCCGCTCTTTCAAAAGCAGCAGAACTTAAGCAAGCAGGAGCAAGTGCAGACGAAGTAGTTGGGACAGCAATGGGTACATATATTGAGAAAATGGGACCTCAAATAGCAGCAGCGATAGCTCAGTTAGCTATTTCTCAGGTGATAAGCGATCCAGTAATTGCTTCTGCAGTTAATCTTGCATTTTCTGCTTCATTATGGATTGCAGGATCGGCGGGAGGTCCTGTTGGGTTTGCACTATCTGCTGCAACTCTGGCTGCAAACCTTTTTATGGCAAGCTGTGACAAGCAGGACGTAATTACCTCAACAATGGCGGATTCAGGAATGTGTCATTATGTGGGGACTTATTGTACAAAGAAAATAAAATTTGTAGGATGTGTCCAGAAAGTAAAATCATACTGTTGTTTTAATAGCAAACTTGCAAGGATAGTGCATGAGCAGGGAAGACCTCAGCTAGCTTCTTTTGGACCCGATGGAGGGTGGGGCAGTGAAAAACATCCTAACTGCAGAGGCTTTAAACCAGAAGAATTTCAGGCGTTAAATTTTGACAATATAGATTTAAGTGAATATACACAGGATATTGAAAGAAACATGAGAAAAAATATAGAGAGCAGTTTACAGAACACTGCAACACAGAGTTTACAAAATAGGGGAGTTAAATGAAAAAATTAGTTTTACTATTAACTGCTGTTTTATGTTTTGTTTCTTTAACTTTACATGCAAAAACAATAGGCAAAACAGGTAACACTTATCCAATAGTTGAACCTGATGCTTATGAAGAGATAAAGAATAAGATGAAGCAGACAAACTGGCAAAAACTGTGGGATAAAATGAGACAGTCTGCAAAAACAAAAACAAAGGTTAACTTCTCTATAGCTCAGGCAAGGCAGGATAAAACTTTCCATGTAGATCCCACTTATACACTTCCCTTTGATATAACGGATGATAAAGGGAAAGTTATATATCCAGAAGGATACAGATTTAACCCGCTTGATTACATGCAGTTTCCCTATACTTTACTTTTTTTTAATGCAAATTCAGTGGAGCAGGTTACATGGATCATGAAAAATAAAATCCATGAAAGACAGGATATAATGTTCATTGCTGTATCAGGGGATGTAGCAGCAGCCCAAGCACAGCTAAAAAGGATTGTATATGGGTGCAATCAAAGACTCCTTGATAAGTTTCAAATAAAAGCAGTTCCATCATTTGTATATTCTCAAAACAGATATTTTGTTGTAAGGGAGGTTCCACCTAAAGGAGGCATTAAGTGAAAAAAATAACTTCCACAGCTTTAATAACTTTTGTAATAACCGCTTTATCAGTTGTTTTTTTATACTGTCAGGATGTAGCGGGAGATGATTGCAAAGCCAGCTTTATAAATCCTTTCACAGATGTAAGGTGGGATGCGGTATTTCCAATAGAGCTTGCAGGAGTTAAAATTAAAGGTCCAGCAGATCTTGACAACCCCGATACAATAAACAGTATTGTATGTGCCTGTAAAAAAGGAGCAAAACTCACATTAGGGCTTACAGTTTCTTACTGGGAGCCTTCAAGAATTATAGAGACAACCAAGACCCCATGGTGTCTTCCCACACTTGGGGGCTTAAAGCTGAGTGGTTCTGATAAAAATCTTCAGCAGGGTTCTCACAAGGATGACACACAACATGTACAGGCAAATGCACACTGGTATATTTTTGCTGTATGGCAGATACTGGATCTATTTATGGATGTTCCGTGTGTACCGATAGAAGGGTTTGACCTTGCGTATCTTACCGAGATTGACCCAACGTGGAATAATGATCTTTTATCATTCATACTTAATCCAGAGGCACTGCTTTTTGGAAATCCAGCAGCTCAAATGGCATGCATGGCTGATTCTGTTTCTTCTTCAATGGGCTGGCCTCTTGATCCGCTTTTTTGGTGCATGGGTTCGTGGGGAAACAGCTATCCATTATCAGGAGACATTGCACAGGGAGACTATATATCAGCCAATGCAGGGCTTGCTGGAAGAATGGTATATAAAATGCACAGAGAGCTTCTTGCGTGGGATCCAGGAGTTGACAAATGCGGGGCCGTGCTTACCCCAATATGGATAAAATCTCACTATAAGGTTCACCAGATAAAGCCTGTACGAGGGGCTCCCATGCCAATTGGAAGAGCAGGGCTTTTATGGGAGACAAACAAAAACCCGCCATATGGAGCGGGGAGTAATTCTCCAGATAATTTTAGCTGGATGTTTATAAGGAGGGTTAAGTGCTGTATAGGAAGATCATTTTAGTCAAAAAAATAATTTTACTGCTTGCTATAGCAGTTTTAAGCATTGATGCGTATGGACAGGGCAGTGTTAAGGCTTTAATTCCAATGCCGTCAGCCTGCTATAACGTTGATAAAATTGTTAATAGTAAGATTTACTTAAAGAAAATTGCTGATATCTGTACACAGCAGATTGTTATGAAAGAAGTTGTGCTTGATCAACCATACCAGTCAGTGGAGATTTACACAGATGGGAAGTTATGGAAAACACATATTCTTTATAAAGAAAGTCTTGAACAACAGATAGATAAAATGCAGGATAAAATAAAAAATATCAAACTTCCTGATAATGTGAACATTACGCCACAAATTCAGGAAAAAGCTAAGAATGCTTTTAAATACACAGAAAGCAAAGAATTCCAATCTCAGGTTAAAGAGTTTCAGAACGATATTACAGCTAAAATGCAGATTCCCTCTGCTAATGATCCTTCCAGTATGTTTTACAGCCAGATGAAACCTGCTGTTAAAAGCATGGTTCCAGCTCAGGATAGAGTTTATATATTTATTTCCTCATCCATGCCGATAGAGACAGTAAAAGCTTATGCAAGGGATCTGGCAAAGCTAGGGGAGGATAATGTTTTTCTGATTATGCGTGGAGGGAAAGGAGGGCTTAAGAAAATAGCACCCACAGCAGAATGGATCTCTACAGCTTTAAAGATAGACCCTCTCTGTAGTGGCTCCTGTGAGCTTTACAGGACAAAAGTCCTGATTGATCCTCTGCTTTTTAGGAAATACGAAGTAAAAGCAGTTCCAGCAGTGGTTTATGTGAAAAATGTGGTAAATACCGAAGGCTTATCGGAAGGATTAGGCACAGTAAAAAACTCAGGCTTTTACCTGTCTTACGGCGATATATCGCTGTCTTATCATTTAAAGCTTATTGCAGAATATAGCAAAGATGAACAGATAAAACTGATAGCGGAGCATCTTGAAAAATAACCTGCCATTTTCAGATTCCTTATCATCTATGGTTACCAGCAAGGGTAGTAATATTAAAACATAAATTATTCTTATGGAGGAAGCATTATGATAAAAAAGATTACGGCATTACTAACTGCTATATTATTCAGCTTTATCTCCGTTTGGGAGGTTAAAGCAGGATGGCTTGATGACTGGTATGATCAGCAGACATCTTCTGCTCCTGGATATTTTGAAGGACAGAAGCGTGGATACTTTACTGCGGGTTCATTTAGTGCAAGAGTTCCATCCACTACCGACTATCTGGTAAGCATAAATAAACCAAGAATAAAAGGAGGCTGTGGTGGCATTGATGCTTTTTTAGGCGGCTTTGGATTTACAAATTTTGATTACCTTGTGGATAAGTTTCAGAGACTCATACAGGCTGCCCCTATAGTTGCATTTCAGATTGCACTTAATACATTAAGCTCTGCTTTAAACACCAATTTAAACCAGGTGGAAAAAATAATAAATGATTTAAACAACATTCAGTTAAATGAATGTGCACTGTCAAAACCATTTGCAGCTATTGATTTAAATAAGAATCAGGCGGGAGCTGCATTTGAACAGGCTGCTACTACGGCTTTACAGAGCACTGGGCTTACAAGTCTGTTTCATGATATCGGGCTATATTCAAACACAGATGACAGGTCAGAGACTTCTTCGGGGGTTGTTACAAAGGAAGAGACCATTGAGGGGTGTCCATCAGAACTAAAGGTGATGGTTGGCTATAAAAGCTTTCTTGATTATGTTGCAGCCCAGGATAGCACAATAGCAGATGTTATCCCTTACATAAGGGCAATGGCTGGAGATATTGTTATAGCTGGAGCACAGACAGATGCTTCAGCATTCCAGTTTTATCCAGTAGATGGATGTTCAGAGATGAAAACAGAGCTGTTTAAAGATAACAAGCTTTACAGAAAAGACAGTCCCAATGCACAGTGTACCCTTGATCAAACCAACATGAGAGGGAAAGTCTATGACACTTTACTTAAGGGACTGCAGGCAATACGAAATAAACAGAAGCTTCAGGGGCAGGATGGCGTTAGTTATGAAAATCTTGTTAAGCTTTCTCCGTTGTCTCTTCATCTATATTTACGATATGCAATGATGTCAGGGGATGACTCTGTTGTTCCTGCAATAAGTGATCCTGTTGCAAAAGGGGTATTTTATCAAGCATTACTTACAGTTCAGTCAAGAGCTTTAAAAGCGGCTGCTTTTGCAGATACTTTAGGTACTCCAAGAGGGACTGGTTCTTCAAAGAGCCAGCCATGCAGTATTCTTGATTCTGCAACTTTAAAAAGTGCAGCAACAGATTATTTATCAAGGCTACATGGTGCAATAAGCAAGGCAAGAGAAGTTTATACTGCGTCCTTAGGGGAGATTCAGTCAGTTGCCAACATGTCACAGCTTTACTCTCAGTTTGAGTCTACTGCTTATTCAGAGGTTACAACTAAATTTGGAACCTCTGTTGGTAAAAGGCTGTTTGCAAGGTAGGGGTTTGCATGAGAAAGCTATTTGTTTTATTAATTCTGATACTTCCCTTTGTTCCTGCTATAGCATCTGCTGCTACATGGGAGTATATAACATATGGAGGCTATGATGCATGTCTTAGTGCATGGAAAAAAGTAGCCTTAATATTTTCAGATGATGCATACAAGGGATTATTTATAACAGCAGTGGTTCTTGGAGCAGGGTTTGCTTTTATCTCTGCTTATATAAGAATAGCAACAGGTGTTAAAAGCGGGATTCATTCATGGTTTGTATATATGCTTTTAGGGACAATGATTTATGCTGCATTTATTGTCCCTAAAGACAAACTTGTTATCTATGACCAGACCCTAAACAGAGGACCTGAAACAGTAGATGATGTTCCAAGAGGCATTGCCACTTTAGCAGGACTGTTAAACAAGATAGAAGTTGGATTTATTGATATAGTATCAACAAGTGCTGATCCCGCAAGTGATTACAGGACAAATGCAGGAGGGACTGGATTTTTATTACTTGATATTAATCCTGCACCTGCATCCTTAAGGGCATCACTTCAAAGATATGTTAAGGACTGTGTACTTGCTGAAACAGTAAGACCGGGAACACAGCTTAATCCTGATGCGATATCTGACGGAAGAACGTCATGGGATACTATTATAACAGAGTCACAAAATCCATCGCTTTATACAGTTTACTACACCGAGCAAAATCCTGCAGGGGAGACTAAAACATGTCAGGAAGCAGGACTTGCACTTAAACAGGCTTTAAATGCTCCTCAGATTCAACAGACCACCACAGAGGCAGTATGTTATTCAAACAGTTTTTCAGGGGGGACAGGATTAAATGCCTGCAGAAATCTTCTTGACAGCACAGTTCAGATGATTTTTCAAACAGGAGATACAGGGTTATACATAAGACAGTCTATTTTTGCAGATGCAATGATGGAGGTTATAACGTCAAATTCTACTACTGAGGCAATGAAAGCAATGGCTACAGCAAAAACGCAGTCAAACCTGATAGGTATGGCAGCACATGCAAACTCATGGATTCCTGTTATCAAGGAGACAATGAAGGCTGTTGCAATCTCCCTTGTTCCATTTATGGCTCTTATAGCTGTAACACCTCTTGCAGGAAGAGCCATAAGTTTAATAGCAGGCATGTTTCTCTGGGTTACGGTATGGGGAGTGGTTGATGCAATTTTACACAGCATGGCAGTTGATCTTGCAAAACAGGCATCTGACTCACTTAAAGTAAATGGTAATCTTGGTATGGGGCTTGTCCAGCTAATGATGCTTCCGCAGGATTATCTTCCTAAAGTGGCTGCAACATTTGGAGCTATCAGGTGGTCAGGACTTATGTTGAGCACTGTAATGACAGGAATGCTTGTTAAATTTGGTGGGGCTGCATTAGGAATGCTTGCAGGGTCAATTACTGGAGTTCCTCAGTCATCAGGAGCACAGTATGGTTCTATGGTAACCAATCCTGGCGGGGTAATGAGTGGAGAGATACTACCCGCTAAAACATATGCTAATGCTGCTTCTATGCAGGCAGCTCAGGGAGGATTTAAAAGTCTTATGGAAGGGTCGGCAAAGATGCAAGCAGGGCAACTGTCTGGGCAGGCAAGGACAGGTAATATGTTTGGAGGTGAGAGTATTGCTCAGGCTACTGCAACACAGCAGGCTTTTGGGATAAAATATCAAGCAGGAGCACAGCAACAGATTATGGAAAACACTTCTGCAGGCGATTATGGAATGCTTAAGTCAGGACAGGTAGCTCGAGGCATTGGTGAAATACAAGGTACTCTTAATACAGCAAAGGCTTTAGGATATCAGGGCAATAACGAAGAAATGCTCAAGCAGTATACGGAATTTACTGGAAGAGGTAGCATAATAGGGCAAGCTGAAGCAGATGCTTTAAACAAACAATTGCCAGGGCCAGGCAAAGCAATTAAGCCAGGCATGAAGCTCACAGGGTTTGGTGTAAATTCGGATGGAAAGGTTGGATATATAACTGCTCAATCGCAGGATGGCAACAAATCTGTTACTTACAAAGACGGCATGTTAATAGAAAAAGAGGCATTGCATAATGCAGAAGCTGGAGGATTCACTCTTAATGGAACAGCAGAAAGAATTATTGATGCCAAAACAGGACAGCTTCTTACCTCAAAATATGATGGAATTATAAAACATAAAAATGGCAGGCAGTTTGAAGGCTCCCTCGTTATGGATAGTAATGGCAAAATTGTAAATGTAAAAGGGGAAAGAGGACAGCAGTTTAATACGAAAGACATTGACAACGCCAGTTTCCAGAGATTAAGAGAGACAATAACGGGAAGCAGGAAGGACCGTTATCATGAAACTGTTAATGATTATTATGGGCAGAATACTGTTATTGGTAATGATACATGGAGAGTCATGCATGGAGAAGAAGGCATTATAGAAAAAAGCTATCTTGACATGTTCACGAAACATAATACACCACTGGCTGAAGAGGTTATGTCAACAACTGCAAAGCAAATTAATGAATACTTTAAGCATGAGGGATCGCTGAGGGATTACGTGAAAAGTCAGGGCGGGGTTGATTTATCCGCAACTCCTCTTGGGAAAATTCTTGGTATTAAGGCAGGAATGTCTTTTGAAGAAGCCAATCAGAAAGTAAGAGATTTTAACTTTGTTAGACATCAACTTTATAACAAATACGAAGAACTTGACCTCAACCGCTCTCTTACTGCACAGGAAAAGGCAAGAACTCTGGAAAAAGAAATATCGTCAATATTTGCAGAGGGAAGAAATTTATATAACCAGGAAAACAATCCATCAGGACCTGGAAGCGTAAGCTACAAGGGACCCTTTACTGAAGAAGATACGGTTAAACTTCCTGATGTTTATGGCAGGTAAATCAGCAAAAAATAAATTGGAGGAATTAAAATTATGTTAAAAATTAAAATTGGGGACAATGACTTAATTATCAGGATTTTTTCTTCAAATACAGAAAGAACTTTGGAAATCAATAAAGGACTTTATGACGATAAATACTGGCAGTTTCTGGTTTTTACAGAAAATACAGTTTTCCTTGAGGGTGCAGATTCTGTAAAAATTCTTGCAGTCAATAATGTCATGATTCAAATTGAAATTAAGAGCGTTAAACAGAGATTGCGTGATTTAACAAATAATGCAGATGTATTGGCATTCGGAATAGATGCTATTCCAAAAGGGAAAGAAAGAGATTTTCTGGAGAAATTACTTTAATAATTTTATCTATCATCTGAGGAAAAGCTTGATGGTTCTATAATAAGGTTACGGGAAGAACCGGGAGAACTGAAACTTTCATCTTCTTCAAATAAATACTCTTCTCCTCTGAGATTAGCCTCATCAATAAATTCCTTTTTCTCTTCTGGGTTCATGCTGTGCCATGCACTGAATAAAACTGCTCCGATTGATACCCCTGATATTAATATGATTATTGTTATGATAAATGTATCCATTTTATTTACCTCCTTTTATATTGTTCTGGTTACCTTAACCATCTGGTAACCAGAGGTTATCATTATAAATATTACTCTTTATATATAAAAAGGTCAATAAGGGAAAATATTTTTATTTTAATGAAACAAGAGAGGCAAGCAAGAGGATGTTATGCAATTCTAGAAATATACTCCACAGCTTCTTCTTCGCTATTTTCAATGGCAATCTCTACTGCTTTTTTTGCTGCCTCTAATAATTCCTTTGCCTTTTTTCTTGCCTCATGGGACTCTTGAACTAATGAGGCGATTTTTTGCTGGGTTGAGAGAGGAAGAATAGGGATATTTAATCTTTTTACTTGTTCTGGTTTCCAATGAAGTATAACAGAACCTCCTCCATCCCTTTCTATCTGCATTTTTCCAATAAGAGAATTTATACATAAAGCAAGATACTCTTTATTTATTTCGCTTTCGTCTATTTGTAATTTTAAGATACCGCTTGAGATTATCCCTTCAATTTGCTCTTTTACAACATACGCTATTCCAGGAGTTGCATCCTTACTCAATAGAAAATCGCCTTGCTGGGGTTCATAGGTTCCCCTTAATTGCTGATATAATCCTTCACTTATATATTTTTGGTCTTTGTCAGTAAATCCGGTTATAGAAAGATTGCTTACCCTGATAAATGGCTTCCCTTCGTTTTGGTAATTCTCGCTTCCAACTTCTATGCCTTTTTGAATGTTCAAAATAAATTTTCTAAGTGGTGGTAGCTCTATATTATTTTCTCTTAATTTCTCAATCACCTCTTCATACGCAGGCTGGAAATATTCTGCATCTATTCTGTGGGCAGATAAAACATTGGAAAGATTGGCGGTATATGTTTTTTTATATCTTGGCTTGAAGTCTTTAAGTCCGAGTTCTTCTAAAAGCAGGTTTTCGGCTTGGGAGTAAAGGAATTTTGATTTCTGAAAATGTATTGATGAATCTTTATAAATTTCAACTAGCTTTCCAATTTTAAAATCTGGAATTGGAAGTTCTTTAATGACTGGTAAGGTAAGGTGTGGTTGAACTTGTTGGCTTTTTCCTCTTAAAAGCAATGATTTGCCGTACTTACTTATAAGAAAAAGCAATATTGAAATTGCTTCTTCTTCTGAAAGTCTTGAGGTTCTAATAACTATTAAATCTCTGCTAAGAGCATATCGGTTAAATATATTAGGAAGAATCGCAGCAATCCCAACGCTTCCACCCTTAGTAATTACAATGTCTCTTGGACAAGTTTTTCTAATGGACGAAAACTTATCTGCTATTTCGATTGGTAAAAATAAGACATCTTCGGTTTTTAAAAAACCATCTATAATATCGCCAACTCGCAAAAACGGAATGCCTGATGTTTGATAGTATTCGGCAATGGATGGATAAAAGGCGCTTCCATCAACGCGGAGTTGTAGATTTTTTATGGTTATACAAGGTATTCTTTTTAGATGGTTTTCTATTTTTATAGATTCTGGATCGTAATATTCTGCATCCATCCTTATTCCAGTGGTTCCTCCTAGTTTGCTAATTCTTACAACATTAATTACCGCCATCTTTTCATCTCCAAAAATCAAAGTTTTGTTCTTTGGCAAACTCAATAAAAGCCTTTGCTATTTCATCTAAATCATGGTCAATTGCCGGGTGACCATGATTATCCATTTCTAAATCGCCGTTTGGTGCTTTCTTATATCTATACTCCCCGCTTTCGTCCTTTACCGGCTTTTCATTCACAGCAAAGAAGATTGGATAATCCATCTCTTGCATAACTTTTCCATCAAGCCAATATTTCTTAAATGCGGTTGTAATCTTTTCCTCATTTAAAACTAAACTTATCTGTCCTGTTAAAGTTCTTTGTGATATTTCTTTGGTGAGTTTGTCTATCTTGGTTTGTAGTGTTTTGATCTCTTTTTTCAGTTCAGTTTTTCTTGTGGCATCTGCATTTTCCAGCTCTTCTGTTTTTTCTCTTAGCACCTCGTTTAATTCGGATTTTTCCTGAACTAAAACAGCAAGGGGTTTCTTTTCTTTGTTTTCTTCTTCTGTTTCTTCAACCTTGGTTTCTTCTGATGGCAATTCCTCAATCTCTTCTCTACTTTCAAAATAAGTTTCTAAGAAAGAGTTTAGTTCTTCCGGTATTTCTTCTTCAGTTACCGAACTATCCCAAGCTATGTTTTGATATTTCTCTTTCAGGTTTTTCAAAAATTCTTCCCATTCACCCTCATATTTTGCTCCTATCTGTTGAATCTTTTCTTTTTCTTCATTTGTGTATTTTTGTAAGAACAAAACGCTTGTTTTTGTTCCTGTGTGCGGTTTGAAGGTGTTACCGTGTAAACCTACCACTGCTAAAATCCTTGCTTCATCAATAACAAATCTGCGGATATATTCAGCGTTTGTATTGTTTAATAATCCCTGAGGCAAAACAATAGCCATTCTTCCACCGGGTCTTATAAATTGGATACAACGCTCTAAAAAAAGGATGTGCCTTCCAATTCTGTTTACCCATCTTCCATTTCTCTCGGCCAGGTTATAGAGTCTTAAAATGTCCCTTTCCTTTACTGTCCCGGCAAAGGGTGGATTGGTCATTAAGACATCAAAATCAAAGAAGAGGAACTGATTTTGATTTTCTCTGTCTTTTTGAGGATCATCAGGGAACCGTAACAGCCTGCCTCTTAAACCTGATTTTGTTTCATCTTCCCATGTATGAGGTGCTAATGAGTTGTCTTTATAGACATGTGATTTGCCGTCCCCTACTATTAAGTTAATTGCTTTGGCTATCTTTACGGCTTTTTTGGCAAAATCGATTCCGTAAATCTTCGTCTGAGCAAAGTTTCTTGCGCTTTCAGGCAGCGGCTTTCCACTTATCATTCCGCCTGCAATCCACATCACAGAATGTAAAAGAAAACCAGCAGAACCACAGGCAGGGTCAATAACGAATTCATTAGCTTTAGGATTGAGCATTTCAACAACCATATCTTCAACAGGGCGGGGGGTAAAAAACTGCCCTTCTTTCTTTTTTGAAACTTGAGGTATTAAATATTCAAAAGCCTCATCTATAATGCGCAGGTTGGAATTGAATAATTTTATTTTTTCTAAGAAAGATACACAAACTTTTAAATGGTCGTTTCTCAATTCAATTTTATCTGTTGGCTCAAAAACACCCTGCCATTCTCTCTTTGCCCCCTCTAATAGATTTGTTATTGCTCCTTTTACCTGTTCCGGGCTTTTGTCTCCAACGAAGAATTCTAACTGATAGGAGGGGTCGTTAATCCCTCTCCATTCATCATAGAGTTTGGCGTAGATTAACTTAAAAATTTCTTCAAATGGATCCACTCCCGCGTTGCCTAAAACAAGCTCCTCTAAGTCCAGCAATATCTTTTTAAGTGTTGTATTACCCTGCTTTAATTCATCATGCTCTTCAAGCCATCTAAGAGTCCATCTTTCAGTTAAAATGTCTCTCAATGTTTCTGTAACTTTTGGTATCCTCGGAATTTCTACGAAAATATTAGGTTCTTCTCGGTGAAGCCTTATAATTTCATTTCCATTAGACCAAACACCAATCGGAGCACCTTCTGCATTACAATAACTCTTTAATTGTTCCAGTCCTGCAGTTCTTTGCGGCCTCTTTACTTCAAAGATTATGTATGGATGCTGGAGGTCTTTTTGAAGGACAACCACATCTGCTAAACCGGAATCTCTTGAGCCAAAATAAACCACTCTTTCAACATCTATTCTTTCTTTCGGGTAGTTATACTCATTCAATAATCTATAAACCCAAAGTTGCCTTACAATTTCCTCAGGTTTTGCGACTTTGTATTTATTTTTGATCTGGCATTTGATATGAAATTTTCCATCCCGTTCTATAATTAGGCTTTCTACTGCTTTAATCTCTTCACTTGTGAAAAGAGATAAGCCATGCTTTACATCTGAAGCTGAAAAAATCTGCTTTATTTTTGAGTGGTTATTTTCTGGCATTTCTCAATACTTCCCCTTAATAGTCCTTTCATGATTATCCATTTTATTTACCTCCTTTTATATTGTTCTGGTTACCTTAACCATCTGGTAACCAGAGGTTATCATTATAAATATTACTCTTTATATAAAAAAAGGTCAATAAGGGGAAATATTTAGCTATCAATAAAATCTGATACTCCTTTTAATGAAATTATTATTTTATCCATTAATAGTAAGAGTTACAGGATAAAACAGCTTTATGAGAAAATAGATGTTGAAAAAAAATAAATTTTTTTGTTAACTAAAAGGGCGGGTCAATTTTCGTGAAAATTTTCAATTTCAAATGTGCTTAACTTTGTGTGGAAAAAATTGTTGCAATTCCACTTTTTTTATTATATAAATTTTACTGACATTCTTTTATTTTATCAAGCACACCAGGATAATATCCGGATAAGATACATTTTTTCATTATAAATGATGGCACCCCATTAATATTCAACTGCATGGCTATATCATTATAATACTGTAGATAATTTCCCACATCTATATTGCAACGTAAGCTGTTAATCTTTTTAATATCCACTTTATTATTTAAAATATTGCTAATAGCTTTTTCTTTATTTGCACTACAAAGAATATACTTTAATAATTTGTCATCGCCATTAATAATTAAATAGAATGTTCCATCGTATTTTTTTGTAATTAAATCAGAAAGAAAGTGTCTACAATGCGGGCACCCTAATGATACAAAAGCAATTGCTTCATTCGTCCCCTTACCATTGCCGATTTTTATGAATCGGTCTTTGTTTAATTTGGAATAAATAACAGGTAACTTCTGTTTTATTTCCTCTTGCATTTCTTGCCTTTGAATTTCCATTAACCTTAATGATATATCTTCAACAAATCCATCCCTTGTATCTATTTGTAAAAAGCTACCGTTTACAAAAAAATTATTGCCAATCTTATATACTAAAACCGGGACTGTTCTATCACTGGAAGCATCTACATATAAATCAACCATATAAACAGTTACATTATCATATTGTTTTTCTTCTTTTAATAAATAGCCTCTAACTGAAGGAAATTGTTTATATATTACTTTTCTTAAAAGCTCTAAGTCATTTGTTTGACTGTTTTCCTTTACCGTATTACCAGCAAAACTGCTAACGCCTGACACCAAAATAAAACATAATGCAAAAAATAAAAACATGCTTTTTTTTACTAAATTGTAGTACATAATACATCTACCCCCTTTGTATTTGTTTTTTTTGTTATCTGCAATTTACTGAACAGCTGTTATAGTCAGCATACTCACCGGGCTGTATGCCATCACCTTTTCTCTCAACAAGATTGCAAAATTTTATTGTGCCATTAAGCGTGTTTAATGCAACACACACATATACAGAACGGGTTGCCTGCGAACCGGTAATAAAAGATGATAACCAACCAGATTGATTTGCACTGTCAGCATAAACAGTCGTTGATATAATTAAAAGTAAAAATCCTATTAAAAAAATCTTTTTCATAATTCACATCTATAAATCCAAGATTTTCTTTAATTCTTTCAAAGTACTTTGGATCTATTTCGGTTAAGAAAAAATATCTATCCAGAATTTGAGCAGCCTTTCCTAACGTACCACTACCGGCAAAAGGATCAAAAACTAAATCTCCCTTGAAAGAATAAAATTTTATCACTCTTTTACAAAGTTCCAATGGGAAAACTGCACTATGCGTTTTATCGAATACAGGATCGATTTCCCATACATTTGAGGTTTCGTAATTTCCAATTACCTTGCTTTCTTCAACCGTCTTTTGGTCATATTGTTTTATATTCCAATCTATTAGCTTATCTGTTTTTTTTCTGTATACCATAACCATCTCTTGTTCTTGCATTAGGTTTATAAGCAAGTGGTTTTCGATGTTGTAAAAATCCTGCATTGCGATTTTTTACACTTGCTTCTGGTTTTACCCAAACAATATCGTCTATAAATTCCCACCCCATCTTTACAAGTAATGGGTGAATATCATAAGGAATAGGATACCGCCTGCTGGCATGTTGCCTGCTAACACGAGGCATGATAATAGGTGAAGTATTTAAAATAAAGAAACAACCTTCTTTAGTAATTCTATGAACTTCTTTAAAAACTCTTTCCAGAAATTTTAAGTATTGTTCATAGCTTTGATAGATTGAGTAATCTCGAGCATTATAGTAAGGCGGGGATGTAAAGGTAAGATGAACTGACTCATCAGGAATGCACTTAATTATTTCCTGCACATCTCCAAGAACTACCTTATTTCTAAGAAAATCAGGAAATTCTGTATGTTTAAGAGCATTCTTTTTAGGTTTTTTCGGGAAAAATTCCTTTTTAATGACATCTTGAATTATTTCGTTGGGATGATTTTTTAGTTTCTTTAATTTTTTTGCGATTAACTGGCTGTTCTTAAAAACAAGAAGCCCCCTGATAGCTTGCATAACTACTTCGGGATCGGAATCTTTTAATAATTCAATAAGAAAAGGAATGGCTTTTGGGTCACGCAATCGACCTATAGCAGAAGTTGCTTCTCTTCTTACATCTGCACATGGATCATTAGTAATAACTTTTTTAAAAACAGGAAATAACGAAAATTTTTCCAGTTTAGCCAGATTTTTAATAGCTAAATATCTAATCTTTGCATCTTTATGGTCTATTAAATACAAAAGTGGAGCATCATCAAAATCATATGGTAATTTACCTAATTTATTTAATACAAAAAACAACATGCCATTATTTTCTGTTTTTACGAATGAATATAACTTTTTCGTGTTAGATTTTAATTCTTCAATGTCTTCTTTTTTTAAGCTTACATTATTCATATCTTAGTAAACTACATCATCAATTTTTTAAGAAATACTTAACAGAGTAATGATAAACTTCTTTAATTTTTATTTTAATTTCGTCGTATCTATCCCTATCAATGAATTTAATTTTCTTAAAATGTACTATTTCATCTTTTAAATGAAATAAGTTATTTTAATAATTTTTTTTATTTATTTTCCAATTTACACTTCGGAGTCAGATACCTTTTATAGGTCAGACGACATGATTATCTATGGGGCGGACGATTCTATCTCCCACTGAGCTATTGATTTTTAATAAAATATCTGAAATAAATTTTTCTTAATTGTTTTTTTCTATTTTCTAATTGACAAATAAAAAATATTTTCTTATACTTTTAAAAAGGGGTGTTAAAACATGAAAACGATAAAAGTAAAAGAAATAGTTCCATATGATTTTATAGGCTCACGTTTTGCGGGAGAAAAAATACGCAAGGTAATGGAGGAAGCATTTCAGAATGGAGAAACAGTCACTCTGGATTTTTCAGGGGTGGAGTGTATAAATCAATCATTTGGCGATGAAATACTGGGAATTTTTACCAGAGCTTTTGGGGTAAACTTTATCAAAGAAAGAGTGAAACTTGAAAATGCAAATGAGAAAGTTAGAGGCATTCTTAACTGGGTGGTTAAATACAGTAGAAAAATCCACGATTTTTCAGAAGAACACAAAGTAATAGTTATGAGGCCTGATATAGTCTTTTCTCAAAAAATATCTTCTTCTGAATTTTCTTCTTGATAAACATATAATTTCATAAAGTCAATAAAATCTAAGTTTATCACGTTCAAATCAAACTCAAAAGCAACAATACTACCATCCCATTTACAGGGAAGCTCAGTTGTCCTTATCTGGTTATTTTCTAATATTAAACAACCATCTTTTGAAACTATGGATAGATAACCATTTAATTTCTTTACCATCTGAGATAATGCATATAATCCTATGCCAATATTTTTAATAGCATTTTGATACACATATTGTATGGAGCCTGTTATACCTTTTTGAATTGCCTTCTTAAGAGCATCACGCTCATTGAAGATGTCATTATGTTTACGAGAAAGCGTAGCTTTAAATCCAACGCCACAATCAACAATAGATACCTGCGTTTTCCTTTTATAAGGATAATACTGTGCGCATGCTACTATATCCACAGTACTGTCGGAATGACTAACTGCATTGAGCATAACTTCACTTAACATATATTTGAGATAATCCTGGTAATCTTTTTTATATTCCATATCATCTTTAAAGTCTATATTTTTTAACATTTTTTCTGCAATTTCATTGGCTATTTTATCTATATTACTTTGCTGTCTGGTATTAATTATTTTTATTGACATAAAAGTTTGACCCTGTGATGAACAATCAGATTGCATTATATCTAAATAATTTTTTACATTTTTAGACGCAGGTTTAATTATTTCAATATCAGGAGTTGATAATTCTATAGATTTTATGATACTTATTCCAACAGGTTCTATCCATTTAGTACTAGATAAGTTTATTTTGCCTGAGATGGATGAATTTTTATTTTTAATAAACTCAGGTAACCAATTAATAATATTATCAATTCTTAATTCATTCATGGTAATTAATTTTAAAAAAATTACCTAAAATTCTCAAGTGCAATTGGTACTGTCAACTATTTTGTGTAAATTTGATAATGGGGCAAAATTTTAAAGTTAAATAAAAACAACAGGAGGATTATATGGTTTTACCTTATTTTATTTAGAAGAAAATGATTGTTATACTTTTATTTTCAAAGAAAAAATTCCTATAAAAATGCAAAAAAATGTGTTTTTTTATTTTCATGAAGAAGAAGGTCCTTGTATTTTTATAAATGATTTTTTTCTTATTCCTTTTTCCTACGTTTTTAAACAGGAACCAGGTGTTTTTACTGTAAAAATAGGTGCAATAAAGGGTAACACAAAAAAAGTTGAAATAATAGAGCAGGTTTTATTTGAAGAAAGATGGTGGGGGGCAATGAAAGGGTATGTGGATATGGTTGCTCTCTTTCAACCTTCTTCTGTAGAAAAAGAAGTTGGAACTAAAAACCCAGATTAATAAAAATTTTAATATAATAAACGATCAGAACCATATCTTCCTATGTTTTCACAGGGATCTTCTTCAGAAATAAATTTCCAGTCATCTGGAGCTGCGGGGGAGAACTCTATTTCCTCTGCTTCTTCAGGTTTTATGAATAAAAAGAAAAAGAAAGGAACAAGCAAAAAAATAAAAAATATAGCTAAAAGAGGAAATACAAAGAAAGAAGCTATAGAGCACCCCAATAAAATCTGTGCTGCTCTTCTCATATCTGCTGCTAGTTCCTGTTTTTTTGTTCTTAAAGGCATATCACTTGTTTTTATTTTTATTGGTTCTGATGGATTGATTTCTTTTATAAACAAGTAAGAAATATCTACAGTATTTAACTGTAAAGAGGCGGCTGAAACCCTCAGGTTAAGTTTATCACTTAATAAGGTTACTGTTTTATACGGGTTTTTTTCTTTATATAATAGAGCTGTTCCTAATACAACTTTATCTACAAAGCTTTCTACATTAACGTTAGGTAATTTTTTATAATCTTTTTCTATTACGAGAACAGAATCATTGTTTGGGTTTTTACTTCCTTTTTTACTGGTAAAATATTCTTCAATATTTTTAAATGCAGTTATGGCATTTGTTGCTATTTTTGGATTTTCAGAATTTTTTAATCCATGAAGCTCATTAAGCACTACATCAGGAATAACAATTACACCTTTTAAAGATTTAACAAAATTTGGATTTTTTATGAAAGCTGAAGAATCTGCTATATAAATATTAAAGTTGGTTGATGACATATAAATTATCTCCTTTTTATTTTTATTTGTGGTTATTTATATATATATTACTTTAGTTGATTCAGTATTTCAAGATTATTTTTTAATTTTTTCTTGCTTAAGCCTCCCTTAAATATCGTTCTGGTTACCCTGCAAACTGGTAACCAATTTCTATTACGAATTTGTTACACGAAACCACGAAACTCTCAAATAAAGCCACATTGTTTAATTTTTTTACTGCTTCCAACGTTTTTGTTTTTAAGTAAATTGTTACGATTTTATGTTAAAATTTTCTACCCTTAAAGTTAACATGTGATTAAACAAAAATGCTAGCAGACAAGGATATCTGGTGTTTTGAAGACAGTGCTACTAATTCATGGTATAAATTTAACTCTGATAGAGAACAGAAAAAAGAAATTTTTGTAATTAAAGATGGTAATCCTTATCCATTGTCAAGGGAATCTTCAATAGTTAGGAATATGCAAGAAATCAAGCAAATCAGGTTATACGTAAAACCAGATGACAAGACTAAAGCAAAGGAGGTATTAAAAAATCATGGCAAGTGACACACAATATAGTATTTTCAAACCTGCTACCTTAATATCTTATGTGGTGAAAAAATTAAGGGAGGAAAACCGTGAGCAAATTGGAAAGACAGTTATCCAGAAAATAATTTATTTGTTAACCCGTGAAAATATTGGAAAGTTCAATTATTCATTGTATCTTTATGGACCATATTCATCTGAAGTTGCTTCTGAATTAAATTTCGCAGAAGATACAGGCATGCTAAAAATTGACTGGATAGATGAAAAAGGATACTTCATTACCCCTACAGATGAACTTAATAACTACTTAGACCTTTTAACAAAAGAGGAAAAACAGGCTATAGAAAAAATTGTAGAAAAATATGGAAATTTAAACGTTGCAGAATTGTCAATTGTTGCAACCGCCTTTTACGTGCATGACTACTTTAAAGTTTCTGGTGATAAATTAATTGATACAGTAAAAGGTTTAAAAAATAATTATCCAGGGGAGTTAATTGAGAAGGCTATCAAGAAAGCAGGCTTAGGATAAATATTATATTAATTCTCATGCTTTTATAAAATTTAAGAATTCCAGAGCAGAGGTACTTGATACTTTCTTGTAATATATCAGGCTTTAATAAATTATATTGCACTATTAAAGCAGTTTTCGTATCAACTATTTATAAATTTGGATTCCTTCCTTTCACGATTTTAGTTTTCTTAATTTGTCTTTGTAAGAGTTCCACGCAAATTTTTCAAATACGCAAGTTAATATAAATATAAAAATTATGAACATTATGAAAATGATGAAAATGATATTTGGTGTTTTTATTAAATCATTAAATATTTTTAAATCAATACCTATTATCAAAAAATCAATAATTATTATCAATAAATCAATACCTATTATCAACAGTATTGCAATAGAAGAAATTAACTTAAAAAATTTATATATTTCTGGAGGGTCATCTATATTTATAGCCTGACACCATTTTGTGGGAACAATATTACCACAAATTCCAACCTTATTTTCAATTTTTGCCATAACTATTTGATTGGACCTGCTTGTGTAAGCAAATATATTGCATGAAAGCCGGAGGATTATCAGGATAAAAATCGCCACTATTGTAGCAGCTATTAATATCAATACTGAGTAACATGAATTAACCTTTACATGTTCAACATAATATACAAGCCCTGCTCCATAAACTCCCAGAGATGCTATAAGCTGCACGATTAACGTGAGAAAATTTTTTTCAAGTTCTCTAACTGATTGTGCAAGTGTGCCATACAGTGTTTTTGCAAATTCAACTTGTTCATTGTCCATTTTACCCCTCCATCAGATTTTTAATGCCTTATGGAATTCTCTAATAATAATATCTGCTGGTTACCAGCAGTAATATGTAACCATGCTATTTTGCTTAAATGATACTTAAAAAATAAGAGCATGTCAACAGAAATATGAAATAAATATAAAAAATGTTAAAAAGAATTCAAAAAATGTAATATAGGTAATATAGAATGAATAAAAACATTAATAAACAATGTACATTCGTGGAGTTATTTGCTGGAGCTGGAGGACTATCGGAAGGATTTATAAAAACTGGATTTTACCCTGTATGCCACGTGGAGATGGACAGGTATGCAGCTCTTACTTTGAAAACACGGCTTGGCTACCATTATTTAAAAGAAAAAGGCATGCTTGATATATACAAAAGCTATCTTCAAGTTGTAATTTTAACAATCAGTAAAATAAATGTTAAAAGTTTTACGCTATTTCTATTTTTTAATCCTCTTTTACAGGTAAAACATGAATTGCCTTGATAATGAGTTGAACATTATCTCCTTCCTTCAAATTAAGTTCCTCAAGAGACTCGGTAGTTAGCACTGATGCCATATCAACTGGATTTTTCACTTCAAATTTAACAATGGACATTACATCACCTTTTTTAACTGACTTAACTTTTGCCATTATTTTGTTCCTTGCACCATACTTCATAGTAAAACCTCCTTCTTAATTGTTATTTAGAGCACTAAAAATTTAAAAGAATTTTTTGTTTTTTAAACAATAAATAATAAAGTCATTAAATGTCCAATAGATTTTTTTGATTAACATGCTGAAAATTATAGAATAAACCTATAATATTTCTGAAGCTCAAAGGGGAAACCCGAAGGAAAAAAGCGGTAATTGATATAGCGATGGAATTGTTTACCTGTGATAAAACAGAAAAATTTTTGTTTGCCCTTATTGATTTTACCGCATTGATATGTAAACCACGACAGCCTGAATGCATAAAATGTTTTCTGAAATCAACATGCAAGTGGTATTCTTCAAACCCTGTTAACTAACGAACTGCTTAAAAATAATGTCACATAATAAGAATTTAGCTTTTGTTGATCAAGCCTTAGACTTATTAGATTGTCACTGATAGTTCCTTTCTCCTGTCCCAGAAAATCGTGTAGTTTTTTTACCTTTTGCTTTTATGGGAGGTGGTGGTGCAGCAAAGCTTCCAACAATTAAAACAAGTGGAAATTCAGCAAAAGACTTAATGAAAGTTCAACAACAGCATTGTCTTGAATGGGAAGATGAAGAACTAACTCCACAGATAACAACAGAAAACAAGTAAAAAAAGCAAAATTATCAAAGGCAGACACACGAGGTCTGCCTTTTTTTGCGGGTTTTATAAGGTTAATAAAGGAAATTCAAAATTTGTTAGAAAAAGCAACACAACATTGACAGGTATAATACAAAATGTATAATTAAATAAAAAAGGTGAAAAAAATGAATATTAACAGATTAATAGGGGAAAGAATAAAAAAATTAAGAACGATGGTTGGCTACACACAGCTTGAGCTTGCAGAAAAAATGGGAGTTTCCCGTCCTACAATATCCCAGGATTCAGAAGCACAAAAACATGATTTCAGAATAAGTGTTCCTCAAAAAAATATTGAAAAAATAAAAGAAGTCCTGCTTTACATTCTTAATAAGGTTGGTTCAAAGCCTAACATAGGGGAGAGTGTCCTTTATAAAATTCTTTATTTTATTGATTTTGATTTTTACGAGAAATATGAAGAACAGCTCATTGGCGCCACCTATATAAAAAATCACTATGGACCTACACCTGTTGAGTTTGTAAAAGTTGTTGAGTCAATGATAAATAACAATGAACTCGTAAAAATAGAAGATAAATACTTCAACTATCCCCAGACAAAGTATCTGCCACTTAGAAAACCTGATCTAACAAAATTAAAAGCTCATGAACTTGAAGTTATAGACGATGTAATAAATCGACTTGCAGATATGAATGCTGCTCAGATCAGCAATTATTCACATAAAGACGTGCCGTGGCAAACATCGGAGAGAAGCTGTTTCTTGAAAGAGCACAGGTGTACCGTAGGAAGGACAAGGCACTTAATCATCTGGCACTGCTTTTATACGGGAAGTAGTTTAAGATAACATTAGCAACATGTTAAATAGGAAACCCACTTAGATAGAACGAACTACCTAAGTGGGTATTTTTAATGGCCTACTGTATTGCGCTTAAAATAAGCTCGTAGGATCTGTTATCTTTAGTATACTTATTTTAATATAAAAATCAATAAAATAAAAATGCACTAATTGATGCATAAATCTTGACAAAAGGCATATAATATAGTATCATTGTATCACCAAAGAGGTGATGCAATGAATCAGCACTATAATCAGAATTATACCTGGGAACAGATTGATGAGATTTTGGCAATGATACATGACTGTATTAGAGAGGGCAGATTCATTATATCAAAAAATGAGAATAGACAAGAAAACATAGATTTTATAAATGAATATAATCTAAACAGCAGAAGGCAAAAGGAGATTTTACTGAAAATAAAAACAGAAGATTTTTGCCATTCATTGCAAAATACGAAAGTAGGATTTGAACATGAGGTTTTATATGTATTTTGTCCCCAGGTTACGTTATTTAACTTTGATGGCATCGAGGAGTTAGTTGATATATATACGAAATTTAATCTAATTGATAGTAAAAGTGGAAAACGAGTGGTTGTTATATCGTTTCATAAGCGAAACAAGCCGATTGATTATCTTTTTCGATGATCAATCAGAAAGTTTGAGAGTTTGAAAGGAGGCCGCCTTATGAATAGGAATAAGACATTTTGCGAGGAATGCAGAAGAGATGTCGAATACATGGTAGAAACAGCAACAATTAAGGGTAAACTTAAAGGCGAAGAATATGAGTATACTGGAAAGAAGGCTGTTTGTACGGAATGTGGGAGCGAAGTCTATGTAGCGGATATAGAGGACGAAAATCTAAGGGCTTTGTATGACACGTACCGTCAAAAAAACGGCATTATTTCGCTGGAGAAGATATTAGAAATACCTCAGAAATACAATATTGGAAAACGTCCCCTATCATTGCTTTTAGGTTGGGGAGAAATGACTTTTTCGAGATATTGTGAAGGTGATATGCCTACAAAACAGTATTCAGATATTCTTCAAAAGATTTATGATGATCCAGCGTATTATAAAGAATTACTGGAGAAAAATAAGGACAATTTAAAATCTCTGCAGGCATATGAAAAGAGTAAGCGGAAGGTACAGGAACTGCTTGGGGAAGAAAACAAAACGGGTTCAAAGCCAAAAGCATTTTGAGTTTGGAGTACCGACTATTACTGAAGAAATTAGTGATTGGATCAATAATACATGGACAAAATATCAGGTTAATCTTCTTGCTTTTGCATATGATTGGATAAATAATTTTTATGATAATGAGGAAATTTGGCCTTCAACACATAGAAAGAAGAGTCAATATACTTGGAGAAAGTATGACTACGATTATAAGCAGAAAAGTAATCTCTTTAATATTGATTCACTATACAGAAGAATGCCGAAAAAGCCCTTTATAAAAGGCAGAAAGCAAGAATTTGAAATTCTGTTTATGTATTATTGGCTTCATGATATGGTAGGCGATGACGAAGGATATTGGCAGCAATATTTAGAGACTGTTTTGCCAGTATTAAAAAGGGAGTAGCACAGGAGGTGTTCCAATTGCAGATACAAAAAGTAAGAATTGTTTCAAATAATATATGCTTCGGTCCAGAACCACTTCCTGATGACGAAGTGGAACAGCATTTGACCATTTCTGCTAATGGCGAAATATGGTTTACAGGATATAAATATGGAAATGGTTTTGGTCGGTTCGAGATTTCTAGAAAGCAACAGTTTAATATAGGGAAATCCGCAGTAAAGAAAATATTGGAGCTTTTCTCACAGTATATAGAAAGTGACCAATTGACTTACTATGCTACTGATATAGGAACTTGGGAAATGAAAATTACAGATACGGACGGTAAATCTCACAATTTTAAGGGGGCACTTTGTGGTGGAGTGACGGTTGGCGATACTGATCTGACATATTATTTGCGCGAACAAATTCCAATTCAAAACTTGTTCGTTTTTGAGGATAATTTAATGGAGCCAGATGAGAATCAAAATAGATTATAAAGTAAGGGGGTGGAGTGTTGTTTTTATCTCAAATTAAGTTAAAAGATAGTGAACCGTGTCCATGTGGTAGCAATATAAGTTTTCAAGATGTGTATCGGATATGGACTAAAAAATGCTGCAAAAGACAAATCTGGAAAAGTATACGAGCAAGCAACCAAAATTAATTTGTTTTTATAATTTAGTGGGTATGCTCCTATATACCTCGGTTTTACTAAAAACAGCCAAAAATCCATTGATATGTTCCTGTAAACGTAAGGTTCAGATTAGATGTTTTTAAGGGATTCTTTTGAGGTTGTGTGGTGGTTGGATGTAGGTGTGAAAATGAAAAACGTTGTTTTTACAATCTACACGGTTATTTAAGCATCCGTAATTAGCGGATGCTTCTCTATTTTAATGAAGAAACAGCTCCGCTAAAAATGTTCATGAAATATTTTATTTAAAATTTATATATCACATTGACTTTTTTCGATTTGACGCATATAATATATCATATCGAAGTTTTTAGATTTGAGGTGATGTTATGGATTACTACTTGGATAACACGAAAGTGTTTAAAGCGTTGGGAGATCCCAAAAGAGCGATGATTGTAGATATGCTTTCCTGCGGGGAACTTTGTGCCTGCAATATTCTGGAGAAGTTTGAAATGTCCCAATCCACACTGTCTCATCACATGAAAATCCTGTGTGAATGTGGGATTGTTAAAGCGCGGGAAGAAGGTAAATGGACGTATTACTCTCTGGATGATGATACTATCAGCAAAACAAAACAGTTTTTCTGTGCTATCACTTCCAATAAGGAAAATTGTATTTGCAAAGATAACTCAATTTGTTGTAAGGGGTGTAATGAAAATGAGTAAATGTTGTTGTTCTTCCGAGAATTGTTGCCAGCCGCAGCCAAAAAAACCTATCAACATTGATTTTCTGTATCTGGACACGACCGTTTGCGGTAGATGCCAGGATACTGAAAAGGCACTGGATGAAGCAGTTTCCAGCGTAGCCGTGGTACTTAATGCGGCAGGTTATGAAGTCAAGGTAAACAAAGTAAATATTACAACGAAGGAGTTGGCAATTAAATATCAATTTATCAGTTCGCCGACCATCCGCGTGAATGGAAATGACATCGCAGTAGAGCTCAGAGAATCACTTTGCGAGGATTGTGGAACGCTTTGCGGAGATAATGTTGACTGCCGTGTATGGGTATATAATGGAGTCGAATACACGTCCCCTCCAAAGGAATTGATTGTGGACGCCATCCTGCGCGAGGTATATAACACCGGGCAACGTGAGCCTGAGCGCAAAGCCTATCAGCTTCCTGAAAATCTAAAGAAATATTTTATAGCCAAGGCATACAAGGATAAAGCTGAACGGTGTGAGAAAGGCGGTAATACGATATGAGCAGAGAAAAAACACAAGGAATCGGTTTCTTTGAAAAATACTTAACGGTTTGGGTGCTTCTTTGTATGGCAGTGGGTATCCTGATTGGAAAGTTTTTACCTGGAATCCCAGCGTTTTTAGGACGTTTTGAATATGCAAATGTTTCAATACCTATGGCGATTTTAATCTGGCTTATGATATATCCAATGATGCTAAAAGTAGATTT
The DNA here is from genome assembly GCF_000423865.1 of Thermodesulfovibrio thiophilus DSM 17215. Lineage (NCBI taxonomy): Bacteria > Pseudomonadati > Nitrospirota > Thermodesulfovibrionia > Thermodesulfovibrionales > Thermodesulfovibrionaceae > Thermodesulfovibrio > Thermodesulfovibrio thiophilus. The sequence continues at coordinate 4,577 of NZ_AUIU01000017.1, read as the reverse complement.
TCAAAGTATTAGAAATGTAGGCAAAAATCCTAAGGGGCTTTTCGTTACATGGATAACCAACTGGTTGATAAAGCCTTTTACCATGTTCGGCATTGCATGGCTGTTTTTCTTCGTAATTTTTAAACCTCTAATTCCGGCAGAATTGGCACAAGACTATCTTGCGGGAGCAATACTTCTTGGAGCGGCACCGTGTACAGCGATGGTATTTGTATGGAGTTATTTGACCAAAGGCAACGCGGCTTATACTGTCGTGCAAGTGGCAACAAATGATCTTATAATTCTCATAGCTTTCACGCCTATAGTTGCGTTTCTCCTAGGTGTGGGCGGTGTAACCATACCCTGGGACACTCTTATTTTGTCTGTAGTATTGTTTGTTGTTATCCCGCTGGCTGGTGGTATAATTACCCGTAATTACATTACAAAAAAGCGAGGACTAGATTACTTTGAAAAGAGTTTTATACCGAAGTTTGGGAATATCACTACCATAGGTCTATTGCTAACACTAATAATAATCTTTTCATTCCAGGGCGATGTAATTCTGAATAATCCACTGCATATTGCTTTAATTGCTATACCATTAATTATTCAGACTTTCCTAATCTTTTTCATTGCATATCTAGCAAGCAAGGCTATAAAACTACCTCATGAGATAGCAGCGCCTGCCGGTATGATTGGTGCCTCTAACTTTTTTGAACTGGCAGTTGCCGTCGCGATTTCATTATTTGGAACACAAAGTCCAGCTGCACTTGCTACCATTGTAGGGGTTCTAACAGAAGTACCTGTTATGTTGATGTTAGTAAAGATAGCGAATAATACAAGGCACTGGTTTCCTGCGGAAGGAGGGCTGAATAGTGAGCAGTAAAAACTATTTCGATAGTGTATCAGACCAATGGGATACGATACGCCAGACCTTTTTCTCTGATAGTATTCGGGAAAAATTGTGTGAAGCAGCTCAAGTAAAAGAAGGATCAACGGCTGTTGATATCGGCGCAGGTACCGGCTTTGTTACGCAAGAATTGCTTAACAGGAAGCTTCGTGTCATAGCGATAGACCAGTCCAAGGAAATGCTCAATGTATTGGAGCAAAAGTTCGGTTCAAGCGGTGCAATCACCTGTATTCAGGCAGACGCTTATACGCTACCTTTAGAGAGTGAAAGCGTTGATTATGTAATGGCAAATATGTTCTTGCATCACGTTGAAAAACCGGGGCAAGCGATTTTAGAGATGACACGTATATTAAAGCCCGGTGGTAAATTAGTAATTGCCGATTTAGACCGGCATGATTATGAGTTTTTACGGAAAGAGCAGTTTGATGTTTGGCTTGGTTTTGAGCGCTCAGATATTAAGAAATGGTTTGCTGAAGCAAACCTATCCAACATAAAAATTGAAGATTTAAATGAACAATGCTGCTGCGATTCCTGTGAATCCTGTAGTAGTGCAGCAATTAACATCTTTATTGCTTCAGCCGAAAAATCATCTATATAAAAGGAGTTGATCGTTATGAAAAAAATGAAAATATTCGAACCCGCTATGTGCTGCCCAACTGGACTCTGTGGTGTGGGAGTAGACCCTGAACTTTTGCGTATCTCTACAGTGCTTGACACGTTAAAAAAACATGGTGTAATTGTTGACCGCTTCAACCTTAACAGTGCACCTGCTGAATTTATAAAAGACAAGACCATCAACGCCTATATCAATAAAAAAGGAACAGAGGGATTACCAGCAGTAATGGTTGATGGCGAGATTGTCATTACAGGCCGATACCCTACCAATGAGGAATTTACAAAGCTGCTTGATCTTCCCGAGGATGTGTTGGGAATAAAGAGGAAGCCCATAACAGTAAAGGTTTCTATGAAAAAATCCGGCGGCTGTAATTGCAAGGGAGGTTGCTGTTAAAATGAATTTATTCGATCCACAAAACATCAAATTAACGAAATATCTTTTCTATACCGGCAAGGGTGGCGTTGGCAAAACCAGCATCGCCTGTGCCACCGCTGTTTCTCTTGCGGATAAAGGCAAGCGTGTGTTGCTCATCAGCACCGACCCGGCTTCCAATCTTCAAGACGTGTTCTCGATGGAACTGACCAACAAAGGTACGCCTATCCCCGGTGTGCCTAATCTATATGTGGCTAACCTCGACCCTATACAGGCCGCAGCTGAGTATCGGGAGAGCGTAATCGCGCCTTATCGAGGCAAGTTGCCCGCTTCTGTTATCGCAAATATGGAGGAGCAGCTTTCTGGCTCCTGCACAATAGAAATAGCAGCATTCAACGAGTTCTCTAATTTCATAACAGACGAAAAGGTTCAGCAGGAATACGATCATGTTATTTTTGATACTGCTCCTACTGGCCATACCCTACGAATGCTTCAGCTTCCTTCTGCTTGGAGCAGGTTCATAAGTGAAAGTACACACGGCGCATCCTGCCTCGGTCAACTATCAGGCTTAGAGAGCAAAAAATCGATTTACCAGCAAGCTGTGGAAACACTATCGGATGGCAGTCTGACTACATTAATACTTGTTACCCGACCGGAAATCGCACCATTTAAAGAAGCGGAACGTGCTTCCGATGAATTGTCTGCGTTAGGTGTTAACAATCAGATGCTGGTTATCAATGGATTATTGATGGAGCATACTGATGCTCTTTCTTCCAGCCTTTACGAAAAACAGCAAGCAGCTATATCTAATATGCCGGAAGCCTTAAAGGCGTTTCCAATCTATATGGTACCTTTACGCTCGTATAATGTCACTGGTTTGGAAAATGTGCGTGCTTTGCTTACCACCGACTATGTCCCTACTGAGCCGCGAAAGTTGAATACTGACCATATTCCTTCGCTCAGCGATGTGATAGATGAATTAGCAGCAGAAGGCAAGCGTGTAATATTTACGATGGGAAAAGGCGGTGTAGGCAAGACCACCGTTGCGGCTGCTGTTGCGTTAGGACTTGCAAAGCGAGGAAAGAAAGTCCACCTTACCACTACTGACCCGGCTGCACATTTAAAATTTGTGATAGACGAAACAAGCGGTATATCCATGAGCCATATTGATGAAGCTAAGGAGCTTAAAAAGTATCAGCAAGAGGTGCTCTCCAAGGCACGCGCATCCGGTATGAGTGACGAGGATATTGCCTATATCGAAGAAGATCTTCGCTCACCCTGCACACAGGAGATCGCTGTTTTCCGTGCATTTGCGGAATTAGTTGACATGGCAGACGATCAGGTGGTAGTTATAGACACTGCTCCTACAGGTCACACCCTGCTCCTGTTGGAGTCCACACAGAGTTATAATCACGAAATACAACGTACTAAGGGAGAAATACCTGAATCGGTGGCACGACTGTTACCACGACTGAAATCAGACGAAACCGAGGTCATTATTGTGACCCTACCGGAAGCGACTCCCGTTTATGAGGCTCTTCGTCTTGAAGATGATTTAAAGCGTGCGGGCATCGCCGCTAAGTGGTGGGTGGTCAATCAGTCACTTTATGGCACGGATACGACAAATCACATACTGAAGGCTAAGGCAGCTGGTGAAATAGAATGGCTCAACCGCATCAATGAACATGCAAATGGGAAGTTCGCACTGATTTCATGGAGTCCTGAGGATATCAAAGGTGATCGCTTGTTGGCGCTGTAAGGAGAATAAAATGATAAAAGTTGCATTTATTTGTGTTCATAATTCATGTCGAAGCCAAATAGCCGAGGCACTGGGCAAACATTTAGCAGGAGATGTATTTGAAAGCTACTCTGCTGGCACAGAAACAAAACCCCAAATTAATAAGGATGCTGTGCGTCTAATGAAAGAGCTTTATGGTATAGATATGGAGAAAACCCAATATCCAAAGTTGCTTGATGATATCCCGCCGGTAGATATTGTTATTACAATGGGATGCAATGTGGAATGCCCTTACCTTCCCTGCAAGCATAGAGAGGATTGGGGACTGGATGATCCTACGGGTAAGAGTGATGAGGAATTTAAAAAAGTTATTTCAATAATTGAAGCCCGAATAATTGAATTGAAGAAGAAACTGATATAAAATTAATTAACGCCAATCGCACATTCAGTGGTTGGCGTTATTGTTAATTGACATGTTTCTTCGTACGACGGTTTTTCAAAAATGGTCAAAAAACCTATTGACATGTTCCCACGTACAGATGGTTTCAAAAATGGCCCACAGACATCAATTCCACCAACTCGAGCCACATTGAAAATGTTGCTTTAATGCAATTTGAAAAATAAAGGAGGACAGTTATGGCAGTGAAAATCAGTTTAAATGAATTACCAATGCAGCCTCATCAAAAATTCAGTGGAGTAAAGGTAGGTTATGTAATTACAAAAGAAAAACATCCTGAATTAAGTATCATTATAATGGAACTTGATCCTGGTGTTGAAATACCTTTACATACTCATGAAAAGGAAGTAGACAGCATATTTATAGTTGAGGGTGAAGGTGAAATATATATAGAAAACAACTGGCAAATAGTTAAAAAAGGTGATATTATAGCCATAGGAGCTAAAGAACTTCATGGATTAAAGGCAAAAGGACAGACACCTCTAAAATGTTATGTTGTCCATGCTCC